>JAIMAZ010000083.1 GCA_023511695.1 Ignavibacterium sp. | reverse complement strand
AACCAACTCAGATAATTCTTGATGTAAATGGTGTCGGTTATCTTGTAAATATTTCTATAAGCACATTCGAAAAAATTTCTGACCAAAATGAAATTTCTCTTTTCATACATACGCATGTGCGTGAAGATGCATTATCACTTTACGGATTTTATACAGAAGCTGAGAAGGAAATGTTTGAGCTGCTTATATCTATCAGTGGCATAGGACCTAAAGTGGCGCTAAGTATTTTATCGGGAATTTCTGTCGATGAACTTCGGTATGCAATTCAGACCGAGAATGTATCGAGGTTGGTTTCAGTGCCGGGTGTCGGAAGAAAAACAGCAGAAAGAGTTGTACTTGAACTTAAAAGTAAAGTCGCATTTATTGAATCCACTGTCTCTAAAGGAATTGATTACACCGTTAAACAGGAAGCAGTGCTTGCACTTACTACATTGGGTTATAATCAGAAAATTGCTGACAAAATTGTAAGAGACATTCTCTCAGCAAATCCATCAATCTCTTTAGAGGATTTAATAAGAAAGTCGTTATCCGAGTTGAATAAATAAGTTTTTACTCAACGCTGCAATTTAGCGAAACAAGATTGTCAATCCCCGCTTCTAGTTTATCGCCTTTGTTTACTTTACCAACGCCTTTTGGTGTTCCGGTAAAAATCAAATCGCCTTCTTCAAGAGTCATCAGAGAAGAAATATATTCAACTAATTTTACAGGTTTAAACATCATTTTAGTGAACGGATCTTTTTGTCTGTATTCACCATTAACTTTAAGATAAATTTCTTCGTTGAGTGTAAGCTGATAATCCGATTTAAGAATAAAATCAGAAATTACCGCAGAAGTATCAAAACATTTTGAAATGGTCCACGGATGACCTTTCCTTTTCAGATCAGCCTGAATATCACGAAGAGTCATATCAAGACCAACTCCATAAGCGAGAATTGCATCTTCCGAAGTTTGTCTATCAGCATTTTTTATTGTCTTGCCGATTAGAAGTACCAACTCAACTTCGTGGTGCATATCCTGAGAAAATGTTGGGTAAATTATTTTTTCACCCGCGTAGATTATTGCACTCGTTGGTTTAATAAATATAACAGGTTTTGAAGGGATTTCATTTCCCAACTCCTGAATATGTTCTACATAATTTCTTCCGACACAAACAATTTTTTGAACAGGCAATTCTTTGTTTGTGTTTTTGATTTTAGCAGTTTTCATAATATTATTTTTTTAGAGGTTGTTGTTAATAAATGCTCCATTACGACGAATTTTATAACCAGAATTATTAAAGCAATTAAAAATATTATTACAGCAACCTCTAATCAAATATTCATAAAGAATTATCTCAGCATCACCATCTTCTTAGCTGCTCTAAAATTATCGGTTTGAAGCTGATAGAAATAAACTCCGGATGGCAATGTAGAATTTATAATGTAGAATGTAGAATGAAACCCGGCTTTGTAATAACCATCTATTATTGTTTCGATTTCTCTTCCAAGTATATCGAATAATTTGATTGTCACTCTGCTACTTACCGGCATTTGCCAGCTGATTTTTGTGCTTGGATTGAAAGGATTAGGGTAATTTTGATATAAAATGAATTTCTCTGGAATTATTTTTATTTTTTCATTTAATGCCGATTTACCCCTTGTGCTTAATAATTCTGATATAACTTCTGAATAAGAAGAGTTCTTTGCAGTTGCTAAATATCCAGAGACCCTTTTCCCAACCAAACTATCCGGTTCGATTAACAAAGATGTGGTTAGGATATCAATCAATCTATATAAAGCAATATCATTATTTGACGCAGTTTGAATATCGTTTTCAAACCTTGCCAATGCTTCTTCGTAATTCTTGGACCACACAATACATAAACTTGATAGATGTTTTAACACACCTATCATTACACTGTCTGTTTGAATAGATGCTTTCATTAAATAAAACTGATGAAGCTGATTAAATTCATCCGGTGTTGAATTTATTAAAGTTGCAATTTCATATAATCGCAGATATGCTTTCAAACTATTTTTAATTGTTCCATACAGGTCGATTATGTTTTCATATCTATACCTTGCCTGATTAAATTCTTTAGCATAGAAATAACTATTTGCCATAGCATATCTTGTTTCTATGTCAGACAATTGTGAAATGTTATTCATACTTGAATAAACGGTATCAAACACCTCACCATTTTGATCTGTTAGCAAAAGAATTTCTGAACCTGAAGAATAATTACAAGGTTCGTTCAGATAACCTTCATATTCAACGGTAATATTTTCTCCAAATCTTCCTTCCGGATTATGGTTATTTATTTCACCCCAATAATTCTCAGCAGCATAAATTGTTTCTTCAATATGATCGCCATCAATCAGGTAAAGGTGATTGCAATGCAAAGCAGGGTCTTCTCTGTCATCGGCAATTGTGTTGCAGCCGCCTTTAAGCTGAATATTGGAATTGGTTAAATATATCTCGCTGTAACTTGGGAAAAAATTACAAAGTCCGTTTTCTCTGATTGTATTATAACCGGATAAAGGATAAACATCATCATTGATTATAGTATATGAAAGATTAGGGTTCGAATAAGCACCCACATAAATTCCATTCTCTGTATTTGAAGTTATTACATTAGCGCCAATATTTGGTGAAGAACTCCCAAGCTCAATCCCATATTTAAAGCCAGAGATATTATTTCCTCTAATTTCCCCATTTGAAGAGACAAGCGATATCCCTGCACCGGGAATGTTCAGCCCCTGCAACGAAAGATTATTAGATATGATATGAGGATAGGAAATCTGAGATAGAAAAATACCTGTTTTTTGTAAAGAGAAAGCTTGTGAAGAAGAGATGAACTGGTTATTAATTATTCTGAGTCCTCTTCCATTAGTAGCATTTATACCAAATGATTTAAAGTCGATAAATGAATTATTGCGGATTAGGGGATTAATGTTATTAAGATTCAGAAGGTAAACGCATTCATTATAGCCTGTGAATGAACAATTTTCTATAATTAGAGAAGAAATTCTATTATAATTGTTTTCTATTGCTATCGCTGTGGAATTTTGTTCTAAAATATCAGGATAAACAAATGTGCAATTAACAAATTTTATTGACTCACCTCTAAAGCTTAAATTCTCATCTATCCATCTAATAGTATTGTAAATTTTTGGAACACGAAAATATGAATCAGAAATGATCAGATCGCTAATCTCTTTAGAATCCATTGCAATAGCAGTAAGATTGTTTGTAATAAAAGAACAACCACCTATTGTTAAGTTTCTGAGATTATAGGCAGCAATTGAAATGTTTTTAAATCCATTTATCTCTGTATTAATTATCATTGCATCAGAGTCATTATAATTATCTGATAAATTGAGATTAATGATTCCACTCAGGTTATTACTTTGATTATGAATATTGAATTTTGAATTCTCAATCATAATATAATTGATTCTTTTGTAGTTAGAATAAACATCGAGGGAGAAATTATTGAATATTGTATGTTTTTAAATTTAAGCTATCACCTGAATCAAAATACAATTTTGCTGATAAGTTTGAATTAAAGACTACCTTATTATTCTCTGAACCGTAAGAAAATAGAGAACCTAAAACAGTAAATTTTGAGGAATCATTAAAATTCAGAACTGCACCTGCATTTAAAGATATTGAACCTTTAGAAATAAATGAGGAATTATTATAGAAATTAAAATTATCACCCGCACTTATTATAAAATTATTAAAAGTCTCGAATCTGGAGTTGTCATTAAAATTAATATTTGCGGGAGCTAACAGACTTAAATTTCCACTTTCCAATATTTTCAAATTAGAATATGAATTGAAGTTTAAGATAGATAAGGTTCTAAAATTAAATTTCCATAAACCAATAAAGATGAGTTTCTTTTGAAATTAAGGATAGATCCACCTGCAATTGTAAGAGTTTTTCCTTCAGGAACAATTATTCTTCCAACAAAATCTCCACCGGTAATAGTTGTATCAGAAGTAATAGTTATAGTTTCGTTATTATAAATCCTGGTTAATGGATCGCCAACAAAAACATTTTGCCAGGCAAGATAGGGCGTCGCCAGATATGCAGCATCTATTTGATTATATCCAATAGCGTAATAAGGGAAATATTTAGCCGGACTAGTTATCCCACCCAAAGAAGGCTCCCAAGCATTCGCTGTAAAACCAGTTCCACTGGAAAGATTCAAATTTTTTTGAGTGAATTGTGTAAGCAGGCTGTGATTTACTCTATGAACCAAAGTAGTAATGCTATTACCGTTAAAACTTTCAATTGTTGTAGCTATTGCCCCATTAGAATATTCGAACTCCAAAAGGTCAACCCAGAAGGTAGAATCATGCCAATTTGGATTGTTATCTTCAGCGTGTGCGCCATTTGAAACATAGCCAATAACTTTACCGGGGAATGTGGTTATCCAATCATCTCCGTAGTCCCATACCACTTTTTCACCAATTGCCAATAAATTTTGTCTTACATCTGAAAAAATTAATAAGTCAGGATCTCCATCTAGTATCCACCAACCCTCACCCGAAGTATCCGGGGAAACAGATCGGTCGATTATACCTTTTACAGTTTCATAATCGACCCCATCAAGATGAGAAACAAGATAAGAGAGATTATAATCTGAACCGGTGAAATGATCTGGAAGAAACCTGTATTCCATCGTAAAATTCGGGTCAACATTATAGTACGGATTTGCTTTTGCATTAAAAGGGTAGATTGTATTTTCAATAAATGACTCATAATCAGCGGTATTAAGCATACAAAGCAATCCCCCAACAGTTAAATTTCCCTGTGCACCCATATAATCTCCTGCTGCCTGAATCTTAAAAGGAACACCTTTACAAAGAACTATATATCTTATTGTTGAAGTTAAATTATGCGAAGTTATCCAATCCTTTATTGGTGCAGCAACATAGTCCAGATAATAACGCCAGGCGTGAAATGTTGGTGTAACTGCCGAGTCTGAATGCTGGTTAAAATCCCGGATTATATCTGTCCCTTGTGCTAAACCTACCCAATGAGTAACATTATCAATTGTAATTTCTATTGAATCGGGAAGGTTTAACGGAACCACATTTACCTCCGGTATGTTGCGAGCGGAGAGGTAGTATTCCATCACAGCTTTTGATACTGTATCTGCCGGGTTATTGGGTCAGGCAATTTATAAACAACCAGAACATTTTCGGGTCCTGGTACATTTGCATAAGTTTGTGCCTGTAGTTCTGCTAAGTTAAAGCAGAGAAGATAAAGAACTGCAAAATAAAGAACTTTTTTCATAATGTTCCTCCAATATTAATTATTTGAGAAGTATTAGTTTTTTTGTTGAGTGATAACCTGTATTGGTTATCATTCTATAGAAATAAACTCCCGAAGCCAAGTTGCTTAGATTTATTTCAATACTATATATTCCTTTTTCTTTTTCCTCGTTAATTATTTGTTGGACAAGTTCTCCATTCGATGAATATAAATTGATTTTAACAAATGACCTTTGAGGAATAGAAAATGAAATATTTGTCGTTGGGTTTGCTGGGTTAGGAAAATTTTGTTTCAGTTCAAAATCCTTAATCAATATTTTGATAGAGATGATCTCGCTGAATTTAAAGCTACCATCTAAATCAACCTGTTTTAATTTATAGTAAAGTTGTTCATTATTTATTTTGCTGTCAATGAAAGAATAATTTTGTTTATCGGTTGTTGTCCCAAAACCGGGGATAAAACCAATGTACTCCCAATTTTTCAAATCAAAGGAACGAAATATTTCAAATCCAAGATTATTCGTTTCCGTCACAGTTGTCCAATTTAATAATATCGTGTTGTTAATTTGTTCAGCAGAAAAGTTAGTTAATTCAACCGGGATAATGGATGTATCAAGATAACTAATAATATAACCCCCTGTGCCTACGCCATAAGCCAAATAATTCGTTGGTGCCTGTAGAGCAGTAAAGTAACTCCCAATTTGGCTGGTTATGTTTTGCCATACAACTCCAGTGTCCACAGATTCATATATATTTGTACCCGTAATTATGAAATGAGTATTTGATATTGTCTCAAAATTTGTGGTATAGGTGTAAATTTGAGAGTCTAGTGTCCAACTTATTCCACCATTTATTGTGTGGTAAAGTTTATTCCCAGCTATAATCCAACCTGTAAAAAGATCATAAAAATAAACATCATTACTAAAGAATGCTGGTATATCCATCCTCTGTATCCAATTCACCCCACCATCGGTTGTTTGCCAAACATACCTGCTTGTAGCCCAGCCGTTTAAGCTGTCAATAAAGAAAATGCTGGTAAAGCCATCTATGCTTGGCTGTTGAACTTGTACAAACCAATTCTCTCCTCTGTCTGTTGTCTTTAATATTTTTCCGTTTGAAACAGGTGACCAAATTGTTACTGCCCAGCCTGTTGTTGGATTTATAAAAAATATCTTCCTGACATTACCTACCTGTCCGCCTGTATTAGTTAAGTACCAGGTTTCTCCTCCATCGGTTGTTTTATAGATTGATGAGTTATTGTTTACTATATACCCCGTTAAGGTATCTGTAAAAAGTATATCATATCCTCCGGGTCCATTGGCTACTCTATTCCAGTTCATTCCGCCATCTGTGGTTTTGTATAATGCACCACTTAAAACAAAACCTGTTGTTTCTGTGGTAAAGAATACATCAAAAAAGTTATCATTTATTATTAACCTGTTCCATTGATCTAAGTTTCCATCAGCTTTGTATAATTTTATTGCTGCCCCTGCATTATATCCTATATTATCCTGCTTAAAAAATTGTAATTCATATTCTCCTATATTGCTAAATGGTATTGAATTAAGAAGCACCCATTCTTGTCCTCTGTTTGTTGTCTTGTATATCCCTATTTCACTCATAACTATGTAACCGGTATCTGGGTTTATATATTTTATGCAGTTTATTTCGTGTGTTGTTACCCATCCTCCATTTACCCACGTACTGCCTGCATTACTGCTGTAAATATTTTTTGCCGGATATCCTGTACCACCGTAACCTGCTGCTGCTATATGTAAACTGTCTATTACATCTATTGAAAATAATGGATAGCTATCGCCAGCTTGTATTATTTCCCAGTTCTGTCCGCCATCAATGGTTCTTAATACTTTTCCGTTTGCAGCTATAAAACCGTAACTCTCATTTAAGAAATCTATCCACCAATAGTCAGAAGTGTAGCCGGGTGTAAATACTCTTTGCCAGGTTTGTCCGCCATCAGTTGTTTTTATCAGAGAGTTCGCAGTTCCGCAAGCCCAGCCAAGTGTGTCGTTTAACATCTGCAATCCCCACAAGTCTCCTGTTACTCCGCTTATTACTTGTGTAAAGTTTTCTCCTCCGTCTGTTGATCGAAGAATAAGTCCATTAAATCCACTGGCTATTACTACTTGTCCGTTGTAGCTTCTTACTTTAAGAATTAGTGTTGTTGTGTTTGTTTGGCTTACAGTCCAGCTACTGCCTCCATTGGTTGTTTTTATCAAAGCACCCAGATTGCCGCAAGCCCAGCCGGTATCTTTATTTACAAAGTGTATCCCAAGGTAATCCACTCTTGGTACTTTGGGGTTTAGTTCTGTCCACACACCAGTAGATTCAAGTGGAAAGTATTTTCTTTTTTCTTCGAGCATATCTTTGCCGGCGTAGTAATCATCATAACTTAAGTATCCTTGATGCAATGGTATGCCTCTGCGGATTTGGATGGGTTGTTTGTCAGTTGTGTCAGGTAAGGTTTGTGCTAAGCTAAATGTATTAAGCAGAAGAAGCAGAAACACTGCTACGGAAAAGCATTGCGGTTTCATTACTGCTCTCCTTTTGTGATTGGCTAAAGTAAAATTAGATAAAGATTATTATCGTTACAAGAGCTTAAAGGTGAGCTTCAAATAAAAATTGTGATAGAAGTAGAGGACTTGTTTGAAAGAAAACTTATTGTTTTATACGACAGAGGTTTTATCAAAGGGGTGTTTTAATTTTCATCCTCAATCTAAATTCCGGATTATGTCTTTTGCTTTTTCTTTGTTGCTGCAGGAAATAATATATTATTCAGAATCAGTCTATATCCGGGAGAATTTTTATAAAGATTCAAATCCGTTGGCGGATCACCAACTGCGTGTTGATAATCTTCGGGATCGTGTCCTCCGTAAAATGTAAAGAACCCTCTTCCGAAATTTCCGTGTATATACTTAACTTGATCAGTTCCCTGTCTTTCAGCAAGAATTGTAACAGAGCTTTTGATAAGATTTTTTCTGAACATAGTTGTTTGTCCCATAAAACCACGAATAACATTAACATGATTTTGTGTTAACATTGTCGGCACAGGATCGTATTTTGCGGAAAACTCAAACAAAGTGAAATAATCATTTTCCATATTTCCGATTTCGATCGGTTGAATATCTATATCGCTGTATTCATAAACATAAGGATTTAATTCAAGTTTGAAATTTGTAAAGGCAAGAGTTTTACTGTAATCAAGTTTTGATTGTGCCTGAGGATCAGCAGGATCACCATCATACATTTGAGCACAGATATCAACATTCTCTGCAGCGAGAGCTATATCATAAGAATCTGTTGCGCTGCACATCGCAAAAAGAAATCCGCCTTGACCAACATAAGTCTTGATAGTTCGCGTAATTTCTTTCATCATTTCAGAAACTTTTTTGAATCCATTTTTCTTAGCATTGTTTTCATAAGCAATTTGTTGATCAATATACCATTGGGCATTGCTGAAGCTTGCATAAAATTTTCCATACTGACCTGTAAAATCCTCGTGGTGCAAATGCAGCCAATCATACTTTGACAAATCGCCGCGAAGTATTTCATCATTCCAGATTTTCTCATAAGGAACTTTTGCATATTCGAGCGCTAAAGTAACTGCATCATCCCAAGGTTGAAACCCTGGTGGAACATAAACAGCGATTTTGGGTGCTTTTTCGAGACGAACAACATCCATATTATTATCCTCGCTTTGAACTTCAGCATAGATGCTGTTTGCTTCTGCGAGTGAGATATTTTCTGAGTACACTCCTTCGACCAAACATTCGGTGGCTATATCATTTGAGAAGTCAATAAGAAAAGAGCCGCCACGATAATTTAGTAACCAATCTGCTTTATATCCTTTTTGAAGTGCGTGAAAAGTAATTCCATAAGCTTTCAGATGGTCAGTCTGTGATAAATCCATAGGAATGAAAATTTTTCCCTGAGGGAAAAGAAATTCGGAGATAAGAAATAGCGCAAGAATTGTTTTATTAAATTTCATATTGAGTGAGATAAAGCTGATGAATTAAAGTTCACCAGCTTAAAATTTTTCAAGCAGACTTAACATCAGCTTTTATATAAATTGGTTCTGCACCATTTTCAACAACATCCCGTGTAATGATGCATTTATCAACATGCTTTTTATTTGGTAAATCAAACATTATATCGAGCATAAATTCTTCCACAATTGAACGCAATGCTCTTGCACCGGTTTTTCTTTCAATTGCTTTCTTCACAATGGCTTCCAATGCGAATGGATCAAATTCAAGATCAATTCCTTCCATTGCAAAAAGTTTTTTATACTGTTTGATAATTGCATTCTTTGGTTCTGTCAGAATACTCTTTAGTGCATCAGCGCTGAGCGGATGCAACGGCGCAATAACAGGAAGTCTTCCTATCAGTTCAGGAATTAATCCGAAACGAAGTAAATCTTCAGGTTGAATGAATGGGAGTAAATCTTCTTCTTCAATATTTTTCTTAACATCTGCAGAGAATCCCATTTTATTTTTATTTATTCTGCGCGCAATAATTTTATCAATACCTTCGAAAGCTCCGCCAACTATGAAAAGAATATTTTTTGTGTTAAGATTTATAAGACTTTGTTCAGGATGTTTCCTTCCGCCTTTTGGTGGAATACCGGCAATTGTTCCTTCAAGTATTTTAAGCAGTGCTTGCTGAACACCTTCGCCGGAAACATCTCTGGTTATTGAAGTGCTTTCACTTTTTCGTGCAATCTTGTCTATCTCATCAATATAAACAATACCTTTCTGAGCTCGTTCAAGATTATAATCTGCTGCCTGAAGAAGATGAACTAAGACTGTTTCTACATCATCACCGACATAACCAGCTTCGGTAAGCGTGGTTGCATCAGCAATCGCAAATGGTACATCAAGAATTTTTGCAAGAGTTTGCGCAAGTAATGTTTTACCAACTCCTGTTGGACCTATAAGCAGAATATTACTT
>JAIMAZ010000082.1 GCA_023511695.1 Ignavibacterium sp. | reverse complement strand
ATGGTCCATTCCGATAAATTCATATCCGGCTGAAGTAAGTTTCTCGATTGTCATTTTTAATATTTCAAGTTTTACTTCCGGTGCAGGAATATCTTCCGGATGAATAAGTGCCATATGCTTTTTCATCCAAGGCACATGTGCATAATTAAAAACTGCAATTCGATCAGGAGAGATGTCAATTATCTTATCAACTGTATCTGCAAAAGTTTCAACTGTTTGAAATGGAAGTCCGTATATCAAATCAAGATTGATGCTGTGGAAACCAAGTTCTCTTACCCAAGTAACAGTTTGTCTTGTTATATCTTCAGGTTGTATTCTGTTTACCGCTCTCTGAACTTTTTCATTGAAATCCTGAACTCCCATACTAATTCTGTTAAAGCCATTGTTTCGTAGTACTTCGAGATGTGCTTTGGTTAATTCGCGCGGGTCAATTTCACAGCTAACTTCTGCATCAGGTTTAAAGTGAAAATTTTTATTTATGTATGAAGCCAGATCATTTATTTCATCTGGACTTAAGTGAGTTGGAGTTCCTCCGCCCCAATGATGCTGAACTACTTTTCTATCAGGTAGAAGATATTGTCTTAATAAATCAATTTCTTTCTTCACATAGTTGATGTATTCTTTTATTCTTTCTCTGTTTCTTGTAATGATCATATTACAGCCGCAGAAATAGCAAAGCGTATCACAGTAGGGGAGATGAAAATAAAGTGATAAGTCCGGAAGATTCTCTCCGTAGTTGGTTTTGACTATCTCATCAAGATAGTCTTCGTGAGTAAAGCTTTCATTAAACTGCGGAGCAGTTGGATAGCTTGTGTAACGAGGACCAGGCTTATCGTATTTTTTGAATTTCTTTAAATCTACTTCAAACATTTTGTTCCCTTTCTTTAAACGCAGAGTCGCGGAGACGCAGAGTTAAAAATTATTAACAATTCTATTAAATCCTTCAATTAATTTTGGGACATTAAAATTTATTAAGTAACCAAGTTTCTTTTCAGTTAGTCTAAGATAAGTTAAAAGCTGTGCACAGTGAACAGGAAGTATTGTCTCGACTGCTTTCAACTCTATGATTATTTCATTTTCTACTAAAATATCTATTTTAAATTCAGCATTTAAATCTTCTCCTTTATACATAACTGGTACTGGAACTTGTCTTCTAACATTCAAATTTCTTAATGTAAGCTCTTTAAATAATGACAATTCATAAACTGTCTCAAGTAATCCTGGACCTAATTGTTTATGAACTTCTATTCAAGCATCTAAAATTATTGATCCTAATTTATTTAATTGTTCTCTATCCATATTCTCTGCGACTCTGCGTCTCAGCGGTGAAAAATTATGCTTTCGTCTTTTACAAACTGTACAAGAGCTTTCACATTTTCAGGATCTACATCGGGCAGAACACCGTGACCAAGATTAAAAATATGACCACTGCCTTTTCCGTAAGCCTCAAGAACTGAAATTACTTCCTGTTCAATATAATTTTTATTTGCGTAAAGAACAGTAGGGTCAAGATTGCCCTGAAGAGCAACACGATTACCAACTTTATTTCTTACTTCACCAAGATTCATCGTCCAATCGAGTCCAAGAACATCAGCACCAATATCAGCCATCTTATCAAGATTATGATGAACTCCTTTAGCAAAGAAAATTACCGGTTCATCATTTCGCTTTAACTGAGAAATTATTTTCTGAACATATGGAAGAGAAAATTCAAGAAAATCTTTTTGAGAAAGAATTCCACCCCAGGTATCAAAAATCTGAACTGCATTGCATCCGGCTTCGATCTTTGCTGAAAGATAATCTGAAATTGTATCTGAAAGTTTATTAAGCAAAGAATGAGCTAGTTCAGGTTTATTGTAAATTAATTTTTTTACTTCAGAAAAATTTTTCGAACCACGACCTTCTACCATATAAGTTAACAATGTCCACGGCGAGCCACTAAATCCAATTAAAGGAACACGACCATTCAAATTTTTTTTCGTTAATCGCACAGCATCGAGAACATATTTTAACTCTTTTGTCGGATCAATTTTCTTCAACTGGTTTGCATCACTTTCAGTTCTGATGGGATTATGAAAAATTGGTCCTTTACCTTCGTGCATTTCAAGAGGCATTCCCATTGCTTCAGGAATGACGAGTATGTCAGAAAAAATTATTGCCGCATCAACACCAAGAATGTCAACAGGTTGAATAGTAACCTCTGCGGCAAGTTCCGGAGTCTTACACATCGTGAGAAAATCTGCTTTTGCACGAACTGCCTGATATTCAGGTAAGTATCGTCCTGCCTGCCGCATAATCCAGATTGGTGTTCTTTCAACCGGTAATCGTTTGCTGGCTCTGAGAAATAAATCATTATTAAGTTTTTCCAAAATTTACTCCGTTATTTTTCTTTTGAACGATAATAATCAATCATTTTATTAGCTAATCCTTTAATAGTGTACTCAGATGGCATAATGCTGACTTTAACTTTTCTTGATTCGATTGCAGATTTAGTTGTTGGTCCGATTGCCGCAACATCTACACCTTTAAAGTAATTAGCAGGATTATCAATTTTCATTATAGTTAAAAAATTTTCGAATGTTGAAGGACTTGTAAATACATAAACATCTGGTTTTGATTCTTTAAGTTGTTTAAGACTTTCTTCGATGACATTTTTTCTTGGAAGCGAAACATTATAAACTGGAACCGTTTTAATTATAGCTCCAAGTTCTTCCAACCCTTTGGGAAGTTCTGCTCTGCCAATAGCTGAGCGCGGAATAAAAACTATTTTATTCCTCAGATTAAATTTTGAGAGTGCAGCAACAACGCCCTCACCGGAAAATTTTTCTGGAACAATATTAACAGGAATATTATTCTGAGTGCAAATCTGATTTGTCTTGCTTCCAATAGCGACAACTTTTGTGTGGGAAAAATCAAAATCTTTTTTCAGCTCTTTTAATCTTTGAACGAACATAGTAACTGTGTGTACTGAAGTAAAAATTATAAAATCAATTTTATTTTTATCAAGAACTATTTCATCGAAACTTTTCCAATTTGCTGGCGGAACAATTTCCAATGTAGGGAATATTATAACTTTAGCCCCAAGTTCAGTAAATGCGGTTGCCGACTCAGCCGATTGCTCAACGGTTCGTGTTAATACAACAGCTTTGTTTTTTAATGGCCTTATCATCGAATTATCAAAACCGGCATAAACTGAATGAATTATAAAATCAAAAAGATTTTCTTTTTCTGTATTCAGTTGCTCTTCAGAAAAATTATTATCAATACTTCTTTTAACGCAACTAAAAATATTTCCGAGAATTAATCTAACAGCAAAATCTTCATCAACATCTCTTAAAAGATTTTCTCTTTTGCCTTTGTAGATAATACCACTGAGCAATGAACTGAGTTCTTCCGACTTAAGTTTAATTGCCGGATTAATTTCTTCATCTTCCTTCCAGATGAATTTCTGATATATTCGGAAAAAGTTTTTGTGGGAAAAGAGAAACTGATAGACTCCTGATACATAAGCATAGAGAGATTCAATAATAGAAAGCTCACTCTGTAAAGAAGATTTTAATGTGTCTAAAAGATTATCGAGATTGTTAAGAATAATCTGATTGTATAATTCTTCTTTCGATTCGAAGTAATTATATAAAGTACCTTTTGCAACTTTACTTAAATGTGCAACATCATCCATCATCACTTCGTAATAATCTTTTCGGGCAAAAAGTTCTGTCGCTTTATCGAGTATAATTCCTCTTCGTTGTTCCTTCAAAAAATTTCTTCTCTTCTTCACACAAAACTCAATTAATTTTCCAATCGTTTTTTGCAAGAACCTCGCCGGTTGAACAATCAATAACTATTTCCTGACCACTTGCCCTGTAGCCAAATTCACCTTCGTTTTCAGTTAATGTAGAGTTAATGTTCCAGACATATTTTCCAAAAACCGGATCATAAATAAAAGTACATTTCCAATCTTTAACGCCTTTTTCAAGTCCGTTTTGTTCAGCGATTACGCGGGCACTTTTTTCATCAATTGTAAATTTGCAGTCAGAGGGATTCTGAACACATTCAGGAATTCCAAATACTTCGAGATTCTGATTAACATTGCCAAGTGTATCAACAGTAAATCTTATTTCGCCTTTAACGAAGGGCTTCTCAGGCACATAAAGTTTGTAGGAAAGGAAATAGCCGTTTTCAAACTTAATACATTTATCAAAATTTGGTTGAATGTAATTTTCAAAAAAACTTTCGCCGGTTTTTGATGAAATAAATTTATTGGCATTCTTAAATACATAAATTGGAATATCGGTATCATCATAATCATACCGTGAACCTGAACAAGACAAAATTAAGGTAGTGATTATGATTGCAAATAAAAGCAGAAAAAATTTTTTTGCTTTCATTTTCTTTTTCCCTTCTGATAAACTTCTTGTAATATTTCATTTGCACCGGCTTTAAGCAAATCTTTTGCAAGTGATTTACCAAGCAAATCTGGTTTTGTTTTACTGCCGCGAACTTTTTTTCTGAAAGTAACAGAGCCATCAAGACTTCCAACCATTGCATCGAGATGAAGTCCGGTTGATTTAACCTCAGCAAAAGCACCTATCGGAACCTGACAACCACCTTCGAGAGTTCTTAGCAAAGCTCGTTCAGCAGTTACAGCAATAAATGTATTCTGATGATGAATGGATTTTAGTAATTCATCTGCAAAAGAATTGTCTTTGTGAATCTCAATACCCAAAGCACCTTGTCCAACTGCAGGAAGAATTTCTTTAATGCTGATATATGATGAAATAAATTTTTTTAATCCTAATCTTTCAACTCCTGCTCGAGCAAGAATTATAGCATCCCAATCAGATTCAAGAAACTTTTTTATTCTTGAAGGAACATTGCCACGAAGATCAACAACTTTGATATCAGGACGAAGATGCTTAAGCTGAGCTCTTCTTCTCAATGAGCCTGTTGCAACAACTGCATTTTCCGGAAGAGTGTAAATTGTAATTCCTCTCTTTCTTGCAATCAGCACATCTTCAACATCGTGTCTCTTTGTTACAGCAGCTAATTTTAATTCAGCAGGAATTTGTGTTTGAAGATCTTTGAGTGAATGAACGGCGATATCAATTCGTTTTGCTAAAAGTTCAACTTCAAGTTCCTTTGTGAACAGAGATTTATCACCAATTTTCGATAAAGCAACATCAAGAATTTTATCGCCTTTGGTTTTGATGATTTTGATTTCAACTTTTAGTCCGCGATGTTTTTTCTCCAATTGATTTTTAACAAAGTTTGCCTGCCAAAGAGCAAGTTCACTTCCGCGTGAACCAATAATTAATCTTTTATTCAATTTTTTTCCTGCTGATTTTGTTTATTGCCTGTCAATCCGAATAATTCTCTGATTACACTTATTTTTAATGAAGAGAAATCAGAAGCAGAGTTTTCATCAGATAATTTTTTTAACTCAACTGTCGGATGATGCAAAATCTTATTTATGATTCGCTTGGTTATTATTTCTAATTTTTCTCTGTCTTCTTCAGAAAATTTATTTATGTTTTTACCAACTTCTTCTGCCCGCACTGATTCAAAGTAATCCCGCAAATCTTTTATAGTCGGTGCTACCTGAAGAGAATTGTACCAATCAAAAAATGCATCGAGTTCTTCCTGAATTATCTTTTCGACTTTTGGAATTTCATTCCGTCGTTTTGCAAGATTCTGCTGAACAATGACATTCAGTGAATCAATATCGTGATAGAAAACATAATCAATATCTTTGCACGCAGGATCAACATCTCTTGGAATTGCAATATCCATAATCACCAAAGAATCATAATTGCGCTTCTTCATCGTTTTCTCAATATCTTCTTTTGTGAGAATAACATTTTCTGAGCTTGTAGCGCTGATGATGATATCAAATTTATGTAAGTGATCTTTAAATGTGTCGAAAGGGAAGACGGCAGTATTCAATTCAGTTGCAAGCTTTTCTGCTTTTTCAAATGTTCTGTTAGTTAATGCAAGTCTTCCAATTCCTCTATCACGCAAATGTTTAGCTGCTATTTCACCGGTTTCGCCGGTTCCGATTACAAGTGTAGATTTTTTTGAGAGGTTTGCAAATATTTTTTCAACAAGCTGTACTGCTGCATAACTTACTGTTACAGCTCCTTCACTGATTGCGGTTTCGTTAATTGCTCTTTTACCAACACGAACGGCAGCATCCATCAAACGCTTGATTAAAAATCCAGCAAAATTCATCTCTTCAGAAATTATAAACGAATCTTTTACTTGTTTGAAAATCTGATTATCTCCTATAAGAAGAGAATCAATTCCGGTGGCCACTCTGAAAAGATGTTCAACTGATTCACGCGAAATAAATTTCTGAAAATTTTCTTCAGAAACTTTTGCTGCTGATTTGAAATTGATAATTAGATTCTGCAGATCTAAATGAGTGATTCCGTTCTGCTTCGGAATTCCATAAATTTCCGTTCTGTTGCATGTTGAAATAATAATTCCTTCAGACAAAACTTTATCTTTAGTCTGCTGAATTAAATTCCGGATTTCTTCCTCGCTTAAGTGAAGAGCTTCTCTTAAATCTACCGGAGCTGTTCTATGATTGATTGAAATACCTAATAAGTTCATCGTATCTTAATAAAATGAATGAAAACTTCTTGCTAAAAAGTTGGTAAGAATAGTTGAGAATATTGCAAGTGCAAATCCTATTATTGAAAGAATAATTAATTTTTTACCGCGCCATTTTCCTGTTAGTTTATTTATAAGACCAATGCCATAAAGAATCCAGACTAACATAGTTCCAATTAGTTTAGGATCTGTATAAGAAAAATTCGGAAATGCCTGCGGAAGCCAAATAATTCCGATTATAATTGCAATTGTTAAAAGCGTAAATCCGATTACCGCCGAATAAAAGCTTAACTTCTCTAATACTTCAAGATTAGGAAGACGATCGAATATCAATCCGAACTTGCTCGTTTTTAATTCTTTGTAAAGTATAAGATACAGAAATCCATAAACTGCTGAGATTGTAATACCAGCATAACCAAGCAATGCGCTGAAAACATGACTTCCTAAAAGATTACTTCTCAACACTTCTTTTACTTCTGTAAGATCCTGGATAAAAAGTGATGAGATAGTCTGGAATATAATTGAAATTATAATTATGAACATTCCTGTTCCGCGAATATCTGTAACCAATTCCAGAATGAAATATGAAAAGCTGATAGAGAAAGCAAGAATAGTAAATATCTCAAACACATTTGTAATTGGAGGGTGATCAAATTGTATTGTGCGAAGCATCAGATAAAGAAAATGAAAAAGCAGAGTAAGAAACAGAAACAATCTTTTAGAGTTATGGAATTTCTCTCCGCCTTTCTGAAAGTCATACAAATAAATGATGAATGTTATCAGATAAAAAAAGGGAAGAAGCGCATTCAGAGTATGAATAAATGGTATCATATCAGTTACTAATTTTCTTATTTATCTCCGCCAAGAATAATTGGCAATCCTTCTTTGCCGGAACCAATAACAACAATTTTGGAGTTTGGTGAGTTAGCAAGTTTTTCAGTCGCTTCAATGCCTTTCCATTTCAGTAGCTGTTCACTTATGCCCTGCGAAACAATTTTCTGGAAATCAGAAATTCCCTGAGCCTCAATTTTCTTTCGCTCTGCTTCAAGTCGTTCCTTTTCAAGAATAAATTGCATTCGCTGACTTTCCTGTTCAGCTTTAAGTTTCTCCTCAATAGAAGCGGTTAATCCTGGTGGAAGAGTAATTTTTCTTAAAGCTGCAGCTTCAATAGTTACGCCGCGAGGACCAACCAGTGATGTTAATTCCTGTTCAATTTGTTTCGCGAGTTTTTCTCTTTCAGCGGTGTAAAGTGCGCGGGCTTCATATTTTGATGTAACTCCTCTTACCACCGAACGGAATTGTGGTACTACAATTTTATCAACATAATCTTCACCAACTGTTTTGTATATCTTATTTGCATTCTGAAAACTTAAAGAGTAAAGTAAACTTATCTCAAGCTGAACACTAAGTCCTTCTTTTGATGGAACCGTCATTTCTTCTTTAAGTTCCTGCGTTCGTGCATCGAATTTTACGACATTAGCGAGTGGATTAACTAAATTAACTCCGGGATATAAAGTGTTGTCACTTACATTTCCAAAAAAATCAATTACTCCGACATGTCCGGCCGGAATAACTGTAAACAATTGAGCAAAAGCAATAAACAAAGCAACTATGAAACCAATTAAAGAAAAAGTGGCTTCAGCTTTGTTAAATTTTTTCTTTGCATTTATGTGAACAAATATTGCTGCAACTGCTGCCAGAGAAGCTAAAATAAATAGCATAACTTCCTCTTAATAAGATTATTTTACTGGTGAAATATACAATTGAAGTGTCTTATAATAAAGGTAGCTGCAGGTAGCTTAAATCAGATGTGATTAGAGAAACCTGCAGCTTTAATGAATTATTTAAGAGAATTGATTTTTTAGTTTTTGTACTCTTTAAGAAATCCGCGGAATTCTCTCAAATGTGATTCTTCCTGTGCAAGTAAACTAATAATCATATCCTGAGTAACATAATCAATTCCATCACAAAGCTTGATTATTTTGTTATACTGTTCAATTGCACCTTTTTCAGCTTCAATTACTCCTTCAATTACTGATACAACATCAGTAGTATCAGTTTTTGTTTGAAGAGATTTTTGTTCAGCTTTGAACTGCATTGAACTTTCAACCAAACCGTCAAGCTCCTTAATTCTCTTTGCGAGAGTTTGAGCGTGAGTTAGTTCTTCAGTTATGTCAACTGCTAAAGATTTTTTTATTTCTTCGGCTCTTACACCATCGAGATTAACTGAGTTGGAAATGTAGTTCATTACTGTTTCGATTTCCATCCAGTAACTTTTTTGAAGTTCTTTTACTATTTCTTCTCTTGTTGCCATGATTCATCTCCTTTAGATTATTATTTGTTTTATTAAATCAGGTGATTTTACTTTCTTATTAGATATGCTGACAGCTTTCAGGATTCTTTTTTCTGCTAATTTAATTTTTTCATTCGAATCGGAAAATAACTCAGCAATTACATCATCTCTATTGAATTTGTCTCCAATCTTAAAATTAAAAATTATTCCTGCTTTCGGATCAATTTTATCCTCTTTCTTTAATCTTCCTGCGCCGAGATCAATTGCTGCCATTCCAACCTCATAAGTATCAACAAATGAAAGATAACCTTCGTTCATTAACTTAATTTTTTTGTGATATTTAGACTTAGGATATTTTTCAGGATTTTTTAAATAAGAAATATCACCACCTTGCGCTTTTACGATTTCCAGAAATTTATCGAAAGCTTTTCCTGAATTTAAGATTGTAATTGCCTTCTCAATACCTTCTTCAAGTGTTTTAGCTTTATTACCGAGAAAAATCATTGCACCCGAAAGAATCAAAGATAATTCTGTTAAATCATTTTTCCTTCCATCGCGTAATACCTGAATTGATTCATAAACTTCCAACCAGTTTCCAACATAATTTCCAAGCGGCTGATTCATATCCGTAATAAAAGCAATGCATTTTTTACCAAAAGCTTTTGCTGTATCGTAAAGTGAATGTGCCAATTGTTCGGCATCTTTCATCTCCTTCATAAAAGCACCGTTGCCTGTTTTAACATCAAGCACAAGCGCATCAATTCCCTCAGCAAGTTTTTTACTCATTATACTTCCTGTTATTAACGGAATTGATTCAACTGTTGCAGTAACATCTCTGAGAGCGTAAATGAGTTTATCGGCTGGTGCAATCTCTTTCGTTTGACCAATTAACACCGCATTGGTTTTCTTCAGAACTTTTTTGTATTGATTAAGTGTTAAATCAGTCTTAAAGCCAGGAATTGATTCAAGTTTATCAAGAGTTCCGCCAGTATGACCAAGTCCTCTGCCAGAAATCATCGGAACATATACTCCTGCAGCTACAGCAATTGGTGCAATTATTAAAGATGTTTTATCTCCAACGCCGCCAGTAGAATGTTTATCAACTTTAACACCTTTGATTGAGGAAAGATCAACAATTTTTCCGCTGTAAAGCATTGCATTGGTAAGTGAGGCAGTTTCATCTTTGTTCATTCCATTTATAAATGCTGCCATAAGAAATGCTGAAAACTGGTAATCGGGAATTTTTCCTTTTGTATAACCGGAAATCAGAAAATCAATTTCTTCTTTGGTAAGAGATTTCTTATTTCTCTTTTTGCGGATAATTTCTATAG
>JAIMAZ010000081.1 GCA_023511695.1 Ignavibacterium sp. | reverse complement strand
CTTGATGTACCAAGTGGTGCAACAATTATTTTGCTTCAGGCCTTCTTATTCTTTTTGGTAATGACTCTTAAAAAAGTTTATTCATAAAAATTCTTTAATCTCACCAGCATTAGCTTAAGAGCTTTTAATTATTCTCGTATCAATCATACTCAATTATGGAATTACAGGCATTTATTATCTAAATTTGCTCTGAATTTATTTTCAAATTCCAACCACAGGAGTATTTATGTTTGAAAGACAAATTTATATCAGCAGAAGAGAAGAGCTAAAGAAAAAATTTAAATCCGGCTTATTGTTGTTTTTAGGAAATGATGAAGCTCCGATCAACTATGCAGGAAACACATATAACTTCAGACAGGATAGTTCTTTTCTTTATTACTTCGGTTTACCTATTCCCAATCTTGTTGGATTAATTGATGTTGATGAAAACAAAGAATATTTATTTGGTTATGAGTTCACACTAGAAGATATTGTTTGGATGGGTCCACAGCCAAAACTCGCAGAGCTTGCTGAAAGAGTTGGTGTTGCAAATTCAGAGTCAATCAACAATCTTAAAAAATTTCTTAAAGGAAAAATCAGTAAAGGTGTTAAAGTTCATTTTCTGCCATTGTACAGAGCAGAGCATAACTTAAAACTTGCCTCTTTGTTGGATGATGATCCTTTTAAGATAAATAAAAAAGCTTCAAAGAAATTAATTGAAGCAGTAGTTGAACAAAGATCTGTTAAATCTTCTGAAGAAATTGCTGAAATAGAATATGCTCTTGAGATTGCATATCAGATGCATACAACAGCAATGAGAATGGCAAAACCCGGAATAACAGAAAACGATATTTATGCAGCGCTTAATGGTATTGCACTATCGCTGGGCAATGGAGTTTCTTTTCATCCGATTATTTCTGTTAATGGTCAAACATTGCACAATCATTTTCACGGCAATCAACTTAAAGAAGGGCAGCTTCTTGTCTGCGATGCAGGAGCTGAATCTATGGAATTTTATTCAAGTGATATTACGCGAACAATTCCTGTGGGAGGAAAATTTTCTCAAAGACAAAAAGATATTTATGAAATTGTTCTTACTGCACAAAAGAATGCAATCAATATGATTAAACCCGGAGTAAAACATGTTGATGTTCATTTAACTGCGGCTAAAATTATTGCAGCAGGACTTATTCAACTTGGAATAATGAAGGGAAATCCCGGCGAAGCAGTAAAAGCTGGTGCTCACGCATTATTCTTTCCACACGGTCTTGGTCATATGATGGGACTTGATGTTCATGATATGGAAGGACTTGGTGAGCAATATGTTGGTTATGACGATAAAACTAAAAGAAGCGATCAGTTTGGACTTGCTTATCTGAGACTTGCTAAAGAACTTAAACCAGGATTTGTTTTTACATGCGAACCAGGAATTTATTTTATTCCCGAACTAATTGATCAATGGAAAGCTAAAAAGAAATTGAAAAACTTTATCAACTACGACAAAGTTGAGGAGTATAGAAATTTTGGTGGAATAAGAATAGAAGACAATATTCTTGTTACTGAAAATGGTTATAAAGTTCTTGGCAGATTAATTCCAAAAGAAGTCGCCGATGTTGAAGCAGCAGTTAATAGTCAGGGATAAGTCAAATCATCTGAAGTTAAAATTGAAATAAGGAAGTCAGAAATTTGTTGAAATACTTTTGCGGCAGTTTCTGACCTCCTTAAATTTTATTTTTTTCATTTCTTCTTATGAACAACCGAATTATAAATAAACATCATAAGCGCAGCCACAATACCAACTGAACCAATTATAAGAAAAACCATTTCTGGTTTTTGAGCTTTTGTAGCAAAAGTATTATAAACCCAACCGCCAAAAGTTCCACCGAGCAGCCAGGCAATCGCAATAGGAAGAAATGCGAACCCCTGAAATAATGCAGCTTGTCCTTTTGGTGCGAGGTCTGCAAGATATTCATAAAATCTTGGTGCTTGTGTTTGCTCTCCGACAGAGAAGATGAAAATAGTTGCGATTATAAATCCAAGACCAACAACAGTTCCGGCGAGCGTAACGAAGTAAAGCAGGAACCAGCTAAGAGCTGCAAAAACAAATCCAATCATAATAGCAGTTGGTGTAGGAATATTTTTAGTTAATCTGTTAATTGGAATTTGAAGAAGAATTATTGTCCACGCACCGGTTGATAAAACTAATTCAATAGGGGCTTCCGGTGAAATGTAATCTGAAATGTAAAAAGGAATGACAATAAAAAATTCCCAGAAAACAATCCAGTAAAGAGAAAATATTAAAAGAAAAATCATAAACCTGAAATTCTTTAAAACTGTCCAGAGATTTTTAATTACCTGAATCAGTGATTCTCTTTCTTCATTCAATTTTGCTTCCGGTTCTTTGAAAATAAAAATGGTAACAAGAAACATTAAAGCACAACTCAAAGCAGAAACGAGATAAACGAATTCAATTCCAAATGAATCACGAACAATATAAGCCAGAAAAGGACCAATCGCAGCGCCCATATTAACAAGCCAGTAATAAATTGCATAACCAAGAGATTTTGTTTCTGAAGTTGTGGTTAATGCAACTGTTCCAAGTACACTTGGTTTAATGAATGAACCACCGATAGCAGTGAAGATTAAAATCACTGACAGAATCGGAAATAGATTTTTATTTTCATACCAGGATGAAAAAGCATCCATACCAGTTGAACCAATCAGAAAATAACCGATAGCAAGAACAAAGAAAGCAAATGAAAAAGCTTTTTTGAATCCAAACTTATCTGCAAGTGCGCCGGCAAAAATCGGAAGGAAGTAAATCAATCCACCAAATATTGAAGAAAGTTGCCCCGCCTGAACTTCATCAAATTTCAGATGGTCGCGAAGGAAAACGCTTAGTATAGTTGCCTGTCCATAGTAGGCAAGTCGTTCGAAAAGCTCCATTCCATTTGCAACCCAAAATGAATGTTGAAAACCACTTTTCAGTTGTTCAAATGTTTTTGCCACAGATTTTCCCTTTCAAAAAATAGTGGGCGAAATTTAAGGAGTGCGTATTTTAGTAACAACAATTACAAGAAATGAATTAAAATTATTTATGAAGGATGAAATAGATATTCCTTCTTCATTGGAAATAGAATATCTGTTCTGTTATTTAATATCTCAATAAGAATTTATTCACTTCCATCTTGTTCAAAGTGACTACATTTATTTGGTAAATTGTATAAAAATAAATCCAAAGTAACTTCGTTATCAGTTAACAGAGTGTTTAATTGAGTAATTTGGCTGGCATAATGTGTGAACGAGTTTGTTGTTGTAAATCAAAGTATAATAAAATCAATTTGAAAAAGATTTTCAAATAAATAATTTTAATCAGTTAAAAAATCATTTAAGGAAAGTAGCAGTAAATATGAAAAACATAATTTTAATCTTCGCTTTGTTGATAGCATTATCTTTTCAAACAATAGCTCAAAAAAAAGGCGATGTAATTGCGGAAGTTAAAGACAATGAAGTTGTTATTAAACTTCATAAGCTAATTGAATTTGGCGGCGCAAAAGAAGGCAACAAATTTTTAGTTGCTGAAATAACAATCGAAAACATTTCTGACAAAAGCTTAAATATGGGTGCTGAATATACTATGAGTATTGAATTGAAAGATTCTAAAGGCAATGAATACAGATCAGGTTTAAGAGGTGCCGGAATTGTTTCATCATATCTTGCAGCAAACCCAAATGTTAAACAAGACCAGAAAGCTTATAACTTATGCTTCAGCGACAATTTCCCTGCTAAAACAAAAGCCCGATCTTACTTATGCGGATATGAAGTTCCTAAAGATGCACAGATAGTAACTTTTGGTGTGAAGAAGAAAAATCTTTGGAGCGAAATAAAATAATCATTTAGGCAGATTATAAAGCAGATTTTCTTTGAGTCTTGGTGCCCTTATGGCAAATAAAATATCAGATTACAACTGAATTTAAGCATCACCCCAAAAGTTACAAGTGCAAGAAGGTGTATAAAGAAATTTTTATTCAGTCCCTTATCAATCAAAGATTGAAGAGTATAGAGCTCAAACTTATTCTGAAATTATTTCCATCTTTGTAATTTAACTTCCATGCAAACTCGACAGATAGAGGCAACAATCCTTGTCCAATTCCAAATCCAATTTCATAAAATGGATGCTTAAAAGTTTGTATTGGATTAACAAGTATCTGTTCTGACTTCGGACTGATATCTCCATAAGCAGCATTGAAAAATACGGTAAGCAGCAATTCAAGTTTTTTAATTACAGGAATATTCAGGAGTCTGAATAACTCATCGCGGAAATTATACTCAGCATTAAGTGTAACAACTCTATCACCAAGTATCTGATTGAGATTTAATGTTCTGAATGTAAGTGAAGTTGAAAATAAACTTATGTTTCCCGGAACAGCATATAAATCCTGATAGGCAATCGTACCTTTTGAGTATGTTCCATAAAGTTTAACCGTTGCAGAAGTTGTTTTGAATGAGCGGATAAATGTTCTTGATGAAAACTCATACTTGATAAAATCCAGGTCACTTTTAAATAATTTGTTGTTTGAGATTGTTACAGCAGTCGAGAAAAGTGTGTATGATTTACCCAGCGATGTTCTTCTGCGGAAATAACCATCTTCGATGTAATCCCTAAAATCAATATCAAATCCAAGCTTTATTGAATTTATCTTGCTTTCATAAACCGGAAGATTGGTGCGGTAAGTTTTATCTTTATTGAAAAAAGAAAAATCTGAATTGTTAAACGCTGATTTATCAGTTTTATTTCTGAATGAAACTCTTCCTTTCAGAATCGGAAAAATTTCACTTTCTGCAGAAAGAGAAAATCCTTTTGAATAGTAATAATCTCTGAAATCATCTTTATAGAGCAAAGTAGAAAGAGTTCCTAAAAATTCTCCATAGTTATCTGATTCATCAAAAAGAACTTTTGTCTTGTTGAAAGCAGATAATTCTAACCGAAAAGTTCTGTAATCACCTAATAAGTAAGAAGCAGAAAAATCCTGTTTGAATTTTTTGTCAGAAAATCCGTAAGAAAAATTTAGTGAAGAGTTTAATCTTCTTTCAAAAGCATCATCTACAAAAAGTCCATAGTCAATTGAGTGACCCTCAACGCTGTTAAAGTGATACATTGCAAGCGGCGCACTTACAGATATATTTCTATTGATCTTAATTTTCGAATCAAGAAATGAAAAATCATCCAGAAAATTTTTTGGTGCTGATTCAAGACTATCAATTCTTTTGTAAGCCAACTCTTCTTCCTCAGTGTTTGGAATGGATTGCGTTAATAGCCAATAAGTAGAATCTTTTTTATCCGCATCAGGCAAAACAGTGATTATTGCTTTGTTAAACAAAGTTTCATCAATCTGTGTATTCACTTTGTAGTTGAAAAGAATTGTATTCAATTCGAAACCAAATCTTGCGAGTCCAAGAAAATTAGCGGTGACAAAAAGCCTGTAATCGACCGGCATTACAATTCCGTCATAGTAATCAAATTGCTGAATTACATTAACTGTATCGAATATTCCGCCAATGTTTGCAGCACGATTAAGAATCAAATCAACTTTAATTAAATCATAAGTGCTGTCTGTAATAAAAATATCGCCCACAAATCCAGGATCTGAAGGACTGTCAGGTTCGATATGTATCTGAAAAACTTTTTGATTATTTATTGCCAAAGTTTTTTGGATGTAGAAATAATAGTAATCAATAGCTTTATCAGAGATTGGTCCGGGCAAGTCCCTTCCAAGAAAATTTATATCATTGCTATAAAAATTTTGAATTAATCTTCCGCCGGTTAATGTATTTACTGAAGGCGGAAAATTTGAACTTTGTTTTCGTGCAAGAATTATTTCTTTGTAATTGTCGGGTTTCTTAAAAAATCCTTTACTGTGACTTTCAAGAATTCCTGTAACTTTAAGTTTAGCTGTATCAGCTTCACCAATGCCAAGATTAATCGCTCCGCTTCCGCTTGATGTTATATCTTCAGTAGTTCTTATGGTTCCTTTGGAAAATGATTCAAATTCGTAAGAGAATAAATTCTGTTCTCTTGATTTTCTTTTTACAATTGCTTTTCGGATAATTTCCAAAGCAGGATTTTCACCTGGCTTTACTATAACTTCCGGTAAATTTATTTCAGTGCTTTTTAATCTGAATAACAATCCGGATAAATCAGATTTTACTTCGACTGAAAGTGTATCAGAAAAATATCCAATGAATGAAGCAATAAGTTTATAATTTCCTTTTTCAAGTTTTAGTTCAAACTCACCTTTACTGTTTGATGAAGTTCCTAAATTTGTTCCATCAACTCTGATATTCGTAAAACCAAGATTTTCACCAGATTGGAAGTCAATAACTTTTCCTTTAACAGAATAGTTTTGTCCGAAAAGATTTATTGACAATATTATGATAAGAAGGAAAATCTTTTTCATAAAAATTTCTTAAATGTTCTGATTAAAAATAGGGAAACATAAAAATCCGATAACAAATTTATTTATAAACGGAATAATAATTTGATGAATGGAATAAATAAATATCGTACAGTTTCGTATTTTTACTGCCACAAATTAACCAAACAAAAAGGATGATTAAAATGAAAATCAAAGCAACATTACTTTCGTTTCTTTTCACAATGATATTATTCACAAATGTTTTTACTCAGGAAATGAAAGATGATACTTCAGAACAAGCTCGTGCAATTATTTCAAAATATCTGAATGCAATTGGCGGTGCTGATGCAATAAAAAATATTCAGGATAAAACCACGATTATGCGCGGCACAGCAATGGAACAAACAGTTACAATTATTATAAAACAGAAATTGCCCAATAAGTTAAGACAGGATATTAAAGCCGGCGGAATGGATCAGACATTAATTTTTGATGGCGAAAAAGCAGTGATGAAAGTTGCGGGACAAACAATTAAAGTTGAAGGCAAACAGCTCGAGCAATTAAAATTAGAATCAACAATGGAAATGCTGTTAAATCCCGAATCACTTGGAATAAAGCTTGCTTATGACGGCACTGAAAAATCAGGTGATAATTTATTGCATAAAGTAAAATTTGTTTTACCATCAGGATTAAACTGGGTTGCTTACTTTGATGATAAAACTGGTTACAAAGTAAAAGAATCAAAAGAGATTGAAAGTCAGATGGGTTTGATAAATCAGCTGCTTGAATATTCAAATTATCAGGATGTAGACGGAATAAAAATTCCTTTTACTTTAAAACAGTCATTCGGACCGCAGACAATTGAATTAACCGTGAGTAGTATAAAAATTAATAAAGGCATTACGGACGATACCTTTGTTATTACTGAATGAGCAATAGAAAATATTCGGCTGTAGTTTTTGATCTTGGTCAGGTTCTTATTCCTTTTGACTATCAGATTTTTATTGATGCAGTTAACAAACACAAATCTGGTTTGGGAGAAAATTTCGTAAAGAAGTATAATGAAAACTATTCAATTCACCGTGATTTTGAGCGCGGTAAAATTTCGGAAAAGGATTTTATCGCGCAAATGCTTGATTGGCTTGAGCATAAAGTTACTGCAGAAGAATTTATAAAATACTGGTCCGGAATATTTTCACTGAATGAAGATGTTATTTCACTCCTTCCGAAACTGAAGAAACATTACAAACTTTATCTTCTTTCAAATACAAATTCAATTCATCAGAAATACGGCTATCAGCATTATGAATTTCTGAAGCTATTCGATAAACTTTTCCTTTCACACGAAGTTGGATTTGTAAAACCGGAAAAAGGTATTTATAGTGCTGTTGAAAATTTTTCCGGGCTTCCTTCAGAAGAACATATTTTTATTGATGATATTGCCGAATATGTTGAAGCAGCAAAACAACTTGGTTGGGATGGAATTCAATTTACAGGTTACGAAAATCTTCTATCAGAATTTTACAAAAGAGGAATTCATTTTTAATGAAGAAAAAATTTTTAACTCTGTTTCCTCTGGTACTGGTTATAATGCTGGTAAAATGTAAAGATGAAAAACCATCGAATAGTCTACAAACAATTATTGATTCAACTGTAAAAACACAGGATTCTTTAATTCTTTTAAGAGATACTGTTCCGCAATTGCCTTTAATCAATTATAAATTTATTTCTTTTCCAAAACAGAACAGATATAAATTTCTTATTGAAGAATATGATACAATCGGAGCAAAAATTATTCTTGCACTAAATCGGCTTGATGAAAGATTTATAAGAAAACCTGATTCGATTGTTGTGCCCGATACTATCATAAATGACAAACTTCTTTATTCACCTTTTCCAAAACATTTAGCTTTGCTCGTGAGCGTAAAAAAAATTCTTTTGGTTGATCAGCGTATTCAGGCATTTGCCGCATACGAATTTGGAAATCTTGTTAATTGGGGACCAACAAGCACCGGGAAAAAATCAACTCCAACTCCAAATGGTTTATTTCATACCAACTGGAAATCAAAAAAAACTATAAGCACTGATAATGCTGAATGGATACTCAAATGGTATTTCAATCTGGAAAATTTCAGAGGAGTATCGCTTCACCAATATGAATTGCCAGGTTATCCGGCAAGTCACGCTTGTGTAAGATTACTTGAAGAAGATGCATTCTGGATCTACAATTGGGCTGAGCAGTGGATATTAACTAAAGATGAAGAATTTGTTATTGCTTATGGGACTCCCGTAATTATTTATGGTGAATATAACTTTAAAGGAGTGAAGCCGTGGCTTTTAATTAACAGTGAACCGGAAAAAGCAAAAGTAAGTGAAGATGAATTGAATGAAATTATCAACAATCATATTTTAACAATACTAACACGACAGGAAGAAAGAGAACGGATATTAAATCCGCAGATGACATTACAACAATAATCATAAAGGACTATGGAAGTAAAACACGATAAACTTAATCAGAGATTTGTTCTTGAAGTTGAAGGACAGAAAGTTTACACTGCATATTCACTTGATAATAATGTAATGGATATTTATACAACTTACACTCCGCCTAATCTTCGTGGAAGAGGATTAGCAGAAAAAGTAGTTCGTGCAGCATTAGAATTTGCAAAGGAAAATAAATACAAAGTAATTCCTTCGTGTTCTTATGTTTCCGTATTCATTCAAAGGCATAACGAATATGCTGATCTTATCAAGTAGATAAGGATTAAACTGACTAACAACTGTGAAATATAAATAAAGAAACCGCAAGCGAAAGCACTTTTTGCATAAAATATGTTGGTAATTTAGCAGCGACAATAAAAGGAGCAATCAATGAAACACTTAACAATTTTTTTAATTCTTATTTTAATTTCAACAACAACTTATTCACAGATGAAATATCCCGTAACAAAAAAAGTTGATGTGGTTGATAACTATCACGGCACATTAGTGGCTGATCCATATCGTTGGCTTGAAGATGACAACTCTGAAGAAACGAAAGCCTGGGTTGAAGAACAGAATAAAGTTACTTTCGAATATCTTTCAAAAATTCCATTCAGAGAGAAAATCAAAAACAGATTTACACAGCTTTATAATTTTCCTAAATACAGTGCGCCATTCAGAGCAGGAGATAAATATTATTTCTTCAAAAATGATGGTTTACAAAATCAAAGTGTAATGTATGTAATGGATAATCTTAACGGAGAAGCACGAGTGTTTCTTGACCCGAATAAATTTTCTGAAGACGGAACAAAATCACTTTCGAATTATTCTTTTTCAAAAGATGGTAAATGGTTTGTTTATGGGATATCAACAGGCGGCTCTGATTGGGATGAGTTTTTTGTGATGAATGCATTAACCGGAGAAAAATTAAATGATCATCTGAAGTGGATTAAATTTTCGGGCATAGCATGGAAAGAGGATGGATTTTATTACAGCAGATATCCTGAACCAACCGGCTCAGAACTTTCACAGAAAAATCAATTCGCAAAAGTCTATTATCACAAACTTGGCACAAACCAATCTGATGATATTGTTATTTATGGCGATTCTACTAAACCCGACAGAGGTTTTTATGCTCAGACAACAGATGACGAAAGATTTCTTATCATTACTTTTTCTGAAGGCACAAGCAATAACGGACTTATTGTTAAAGATCTTTCTAAACCCAACTCCGATTTCATAACTATTGTTGATGATTTAAATAAGAAAGCACACCTGCGAATTTTACTATCACATATGTTACTCCTAATTCAACCGGAAGCTCTCTATGCAAAACTGAGAATTTTTCACAGGCAAATCC
>JAIMAZ010000080.1 GCA_023511695.1 Ignavibacterium sp. | reverse complement strand
AATTATTGCTGGTATTATTATTGGGAAAAACCAACGAATCACTCAAGCTGATAACAACTAATAATTAAAATTTACGGTAAAAAAATGGATAGAAATAAAGTAACAATTGATGGTAATGAAGCCGCAGCGTATGTGGCTTATAATACGAACGAGGTAATAGCGATATATCCAATTACTCCCTCATCGAATATGGCAGAATGGTGTGATGCCTGGTCTGCAGTGGGAAAGAAAAACATTTGGGGAATAGTTCCCCAAGTTACGGAAATGCAAAGTGAAGGCGGTGCAGCTGGAGCAGTTCACGGTGCATTACAAAGCGGAGCTCTTACCACAACCTTTACCGCTTCACAAGGTTTGCTGTTGATGATTCCGAATATGTACAAAATTGCAGGTGAACTTACACCAACAGTTTTTCATGTTTCTGCCCGCTCAATTGCAGCTCAAGCTCTTTCAATTTTTGGTGATCATTCAGATGTAATGTCTGTTCGTCAAACAGGATTTGCTCTGTTATCTTCCGGTTCAGTTCAGGAAGTAATGGATTTTGCCCTTATTGCACAAGCAGCTACTCTTGAATCACGAATTCCTTTCCTTCATTTCTTCGATGGATTCAGAACTTCACACGAAGTGATGAAGATTGAAGAGCTTACTGCCGAAGACATGAAAGCTATGATTGATGATAAGCTTGTTATAGAACATAGGAAAAGAGCTTTATCTCCGGATCATCCTTTTATTAGAGGAACTGCACAAAATCCTGATGTTTATTTTCAGGGAAGAGAAACTGTTAATCCATTCTACAACGCTTGTCCTGCTATAGTTCAGAAACAAATGGATAAGTTTGCAAAATTAACCGGAAGACAGTATCACTTATTCGATTATGTCGGTGCACCTGATGCAGAAAGAATAATTATTCTTATGGGTTCAGGAACTCAGGCAGTTGAAGAAACAGTAGAATATCTCGTTGCAAAAGGTGAAAAGATTGGTGCAATTAAAGTAAGATTATACAGACCCTTCTCTATAGATCATTTTATTAAAGCATTACCAAAAACAACAAAATCAATAGCAGTTTTAGATAGAACAAAGGAACCAGGTTCGGCAGGCGATCCTTTATATCTTGATGTTGTGAATGCAATTTCTGAAAAGTATATGAATGGTGAATTAGGATTTGCATATCCAAAGATAATTGCAGGCAGATATGGTCTATCATCAAAAGAATTTACTCCTGCAATGATAAAGGCAGTGTTTGATAATCTTGCTAAAGATAAACCTAAAAACCATTTTACAGTTGGTATTATTGACGATGTAACAAACTCAAGTCTGGATTTTGATCCCGACTTTTCTGTAGAAGCACCGGAAACATTCCGTGGAAAATTCTATGGTCTTGGTGCAGATGGAACAGTTGGTGCAAATAAAAACTCAATTAAAATTATCGGTGAAGGAACTGATTATTATGCTCAAGGATATTTTGTTTATGATTCAAAAAAATCAGGATCAGTTACAGTATCACATTTAAGATTTGGACCAAAGCCGATTAAATCTACTTATCTTATTAACAAAGCAAACTTCATTGCATGCCACCAACAGGTATTTCTCGAAAAAATGGATATGCTCGAAGATGCAGTTGAAGGTGCAACCTTCCTGTTAAATACACTAGTGCCTAAAGAAAATGTTTGGGATTCTCTGCCTGAAAAAGTTCAGAAAGATATAATTGAAAAGAAAATGAAACTGTACATAATTGACGCATACAAGGTTGCTCAGGAAACAGGAATGGGTGTGAGAATAAATACGATAATGCAGACATGCTTTTTTGCAATCTCGAATATCTTCCCCAGAGACGAAGCAATTGGTTTGATTAAAGATTCAATTAAGAAAACCTATGGAGCTAAAGGTGATAAAATTGTTCAGATGAATTTTGATGCTGTTGATAAAACTCTCGATAATCTTTTTGAAGTTCCTGTTCCAAATAAGATTACAAGCAAAGCTCAGCTGCAGCCGCCTGTTACTCCAAATGCTCCTGAATTTGTTAAGGAGGTTTTAGGAAAAATTATCGCAGGTAAAGGTGATTTAATTCCTGTAAGCAAAATGCCGATAGATGGAACTTATCCATCGGCAAGTGCAAGATGGGAAAAGAGAAACATTGCTCTTGAAGTTCCCGTTTGGGATCCTGAAACATGTATTCAGTGTAACAAATGTGTAATGGTTTGTCCACATGCAACAATCAGAGCAAAAGTTTATGAAGAAAAATATCTTGAAGGAGCTCCGGCAACATTCAAGTCAACTAAGTTCAAAGCAAAAGATTATAGCGATGGATTACTTTACTCGCTTCAGGTTGCAGTAGAAGATTGCACGGGTTGTGGTTTATGTGTTGATGTTTGTCCTGCCAAGAACAAAAAAGAAACAAAGCTCAAAGCAATCAATATGGCTGAGCAGCTTCCACTTCGTGAGCAGGAACGAGCTAATTGGGATTTCTTCCTGAGCATTCCTGATTTGGACAGAAGAAAAGTTGCAGTATCAAAAGTTAAAGACTCACAATTCCTTGAGCCATTATTTGAATTCTCAGGAGCTTGTGCTGGTTGCGGCGAAACTCCTTATGTAAAACTTGTAAGCCAGTTATTTGGTGATAGAGCTATCATCGCAAATGCTACAGGTTGTTCTTCAATCTATGGTGGAAATCTTCCAACAACTCCTTGGTCAGTTAATCATGAAGGAAGAGGTCCTGCTTGGTCAAATTCGTTATTTGAAGATAATGCTGAATTTGGATTGGGCTTCCGTTTAGCAATAAATAAACATCAAAGCCAGGCAATTGATTTACTCAAAAAATATTCTTCAGATTTAGGAGACGAATTAGTTACAGCTCTAATAAATGCCGATCAGAAAGATGAAGTCGGTATTTATGAACAAAGAGAAAGAGTAGAGATTCTTAAGAAAAAAATAAATGAACTAATAAATGCCGGTGCAAATGGAAAAGCTTCTGACTTAAATCATTTGCTAAGCATTGCAGATTATCTTGTAAAAAAATCTGTTTGGATAATTGGTGGTGACGGTTGGGCTTATGATATTGGCTACGGCGGACTTGATCATGTAATCGCAACTGGTGCAAATGTAAATCTTCTTGTGCTTGATACTGAAGTTTATTCCAACACAGGTGGACAAAGTTCTAAGGCAACTCCTCGCGGTGCCGTTGCTAAATTTGCCGCAGCAGGTAAACCAGCCGGCAAAAAAGATCTTGGACTTATGGCAATGACTTATGGAAATGTTTATGTGGCTCGTATCGCAATGGGTGCAAATGACCAGCATACACTTCGTGCATTCCTTGAAGCTGAAGCTTACGATGGTCCGTCAATCATTATTGCATACAGTCATTGTATTGCGCACGGAATAAATATGGCAACCGCAATGAACAATCAGAAAGCTGCTGTTGATTCAGGTTACTGGCCTCTGTACAGGTATAATCCTGAATTAGCTAAAGAAGGAAAGAATCCTTTTAAACTTGATTCAAAAGGATTAAAGATTCCTTTGAAAGATTATGCTTATATGGAAACAAGATATAAGATGTTAACAAAATCCCATCCTGAGCTTGCAGCAAAACTTATTCAGGAAGCTCAGGAAGATGTAATCAAACGATGGAAAGAATATGAAAGATTAGCATCCTGGGATCCGCAGAAAGAAGTTGCACACTAAAATTGAATTGTCAGAGCGCAGGTATTTTGCCTGCGCTGATTTAAAAGTTTATAGAAATAATCAGAAGGTAAGAAAATGGATTTAACAACCAATTATCTCGGAATGAAATTAAAATCACCGATTATTCCATCAGCCGGACCATTATCAGAAAAAATTTCTAACATTCGCGAAATGGAAGATGCCGGTGCAGGTGCAGTTGTTCTTTATTCTCTTTTTGAAGAACAAATTGAGCACGAGCAGATTGAACTTGATTATCATACTTCTGTTCACTCTGAAAGTTATGCTGAAGCAACTTCATATTTTCCTGAACCATTTGAATTCAAAACTGGTCCTGATGAATATTTAGAGCACATCAGAAAAGCAAAGGAAGCAGTTGATATTCCAATCATTGCAAGCTTAAACGGAAAATCACTTGGCGGCTGGACTGAATATGCCAAGCAGATTGAACAGGCAGGCGCTGATGCACTCGAACTTAATATTTATCTGCTTTCAACCGATCCAAATCGTTCAGGCAGTTTGATTGAACAAATGTACATTGATATTGTAAAAGCCGTTCGCTCTTCAGTTAAAATTCCTATCGCTGTAAAGATGCATCCATTCTTTACTTCAACTTCATATATGGCTAATCAATTTGCAAAAGCCGGTGCTAATGGTCTCGTTCTGTTTAACAGATTTTATCAGCCCGACATCGATTTAGAAAAACTTGAAGTTGTGCCGAATGTTCTTCTAAGTACACCAATGGCTATGCGTTTGCCGTTAAGATGGATTGCAATTCTTTATGGAAAAGTTCAAGCTGATTTATCTGCAACAAGCGGTGTTTATCATGCTGAAGATGTTATTAAATTAACTATGGCCGGAGCCAAAACAACACAAATGTTAGCAGCACTGCTGAAGTTTGGAATTGGACATATTGCTGATGTTTTAAGTGGAGTTAAAACCTGGATGGAGGAACACGAGTATGAATCTTTAAGTATGATGCGCGGAAGTATGAGCTATTTGAATGTTGATGACCCTGCCAAATTTGAACGTGCAAATTATATGAAAGTGTTGCATTCGTATAAATAGACATTGAAGAGATTTGTCAGGCTTCATTTTACCTGAATAGAAAGTTAAGGTAAAATAATCATAAAAAGCCTGACAAATTTCTCAACAATCACATCGCAAACACATTATTCAATTAATAATAAGATCATTAAACTTTAATTCTGTGATCCTTTCCCCTGCTCATTTGAACTAATATCAATATCTTTTGTTTAGATAAAAAAAAACATTTTAACAATATGCCTTTATTCTTTGTAATATTTTTTACTGTTTATACTGCATTAAATTCTTATATATTTATCCGTGGATGGCAGGTTATTGGGAATTATCCAATACTAAAAATCATTTATTTGCTGCTTTTTGTTCTAGTCGCTTATGGATATGTATTTGCAAAACTATTTTATAAAATTCTTTCACCATTAGTTTATGATATTTGGTTGGGTGTTGGCGCAATATGGTTTGCTCTGCTTGTTTATTTTATACTTACACTACTTTTAATAGATATTATCAGATTTTTAGATTCTAAATTTCTCTTCCTGCCTGAAATATTCCGAAATGCAGATTATAATATTAAAAGATATGCAGCAATTACAGTGATTGTAGTTGTTTCTGTAATTGTATTTTTAGGAAACCTTAATAAACGGAACATTGATATCAGAACACTTGAACTTAATCTTCCAAAAGGTCAAAGTAAACTGAGTGAACTTAACATTGTTATGGCAAGCGATATTCATCTCTCACCAATTGATGGCGAACGGCTTTTGAAAAGAATTATTGATAAGATGAATTCATTAAATCCAGATATAGTACTTCTTGCCGGAGATATAGTTGATGACAAAGCTGAAATTCTTGAAGCAAGAGAAATTGGCAAATCTTTCAGATTACTGAAATCTAAATATGGTGTTTATTCTATCAATGGTAATCACGAATTTATAAATGGAGTTGAAGCATCTGTTCGTTATGGTGAAAGTTTAGGAATAATATTTTTAAGAGATGAGTACATTCTTATTGACAGTAGTTTTTATTTAATCGGAAGAGAAGATAGTGCAATGCCGCAGTTTACAGGCAAGCAAAGAAAATCACTTGAGGAAATTGTTGAAAACATTTCTGATTCTTATCCAAAAATCTTGCTTGATCATACGCCATTCAAATTAGAGCAGGCAGTTAACAATAATATTGATTTACAGCTTTCCGGTCATACTCACCACGGACAAATCTGGCCTGCAAATCTTATAACAAATTTAATTTATGAAGTTAGTTGGGGTTATAAGAAAAAAGGCAATACACATTTTTATGTTTCGTCTGGTGCTGGTACCTGGGGACCTCCAGTCAGAACCGGCAGCAGAAGTGAAATTGTGAATTTGAAAATTAAATTCGTTAATTCATCTGAGTAGAAAATTCAAGTCTTAAGGAATATTTAGATTGTTAAGCTGAGAGTATTGAAGCGTGACTTTAAAGAAAAGAACTGTCAGGCTTCGACTTTGCTCGACCTGACAGTTTAAATATTACATTACCAAAGCCATAATAGCTTTTTGAACATGCAATCTGTTTTCTGCTTCATCAAAAATTACGGAGTTCGGTGAATCAGCAACTTCATTTACTACTTCTTCACCGCGATGTGCCGGTAAACAATGCATAAATAAATAATCATCCTTAGCATGCTTAACAAGTTCAAGGTTAACCTGGAATCGGGCAAACTTTTTCTTTCTTTCTTCAGCTTCTTCTTCTTGTCCCATCGAAGCCCAGACATCGGTGTAAACAATATCAGCATCTTTAACTGCTGCAACCGGATCTTCTAATATTTCAACTTTACTTCCCATATAAGCAGCGAACTTCTTTGCATTTTCAACAATATCTTTATTTGGTTTGTAACCCGAAGGTGAAGCAATGGCTATATCCATTCCAACTTTGGAACAGCCATTCAATAAGCTGTGAGCCATATTGTTTCCATCACCAATGTAAGCAAGTTTAAGTCCCTGAAGCTTTCTTTTCTTCTCAAGTACAGTAAACAAATCCGTAAGCACCTGACAAGGATGCAGTAAATCTGTTAAACCATTGATTACGGGAATGTCAGCATATTTCGCAAGCTCAACTACATCATTGTGGTCAAAAGTACGAATCATAATTCCGTTCAGATATCTTGAAAGGACTTTTGCAGTATCTGCAATACTTTCGCTTTTACCAAGCTGTAAATCATTTGGACCGAAATACATTCCAAGTCCGCCAAGCTGATAAATTCCGGTTTCAAACGATACACGGGTTCTTGTAGATCGTTTGGTAAAAATCATTCCGAGTGTTTTTCCTTCAAGATATCTGTGAGGTTCATTCGTATATAATTTTTGTTTGAGAGAATGAGCCACATCAAATATTTCGTAGATTTCTTCAAGAGAAAGATCTGCTATTGAAATGAGATCTTTTCCTTTCATATTAACTGCCATATTAAATCTCCTTAATAATTTTAATGTACTTTTAATTTAGTCCTGAATTATTCTTGTTCCGCAAGTTGGATCACCAAGTTGAGTAGATTCAGTAATTACAGTTTCTTTTCCGCCGTGTTCAACAAAACTAATAGCAGCAAGAATTTTTGGTCCCATACTTCCGGCACCAAACTCTCCTGCTTCGTAATATTTCTTTGCATCAGATAATTTTATAAAATCAAGCTGCTGTTGATTGGGTTTATTAAAATTTATAAAAACTTTAGGAACATCTGTAAGAATAAAGAATTCATCTGCTTCAATCTCATTTGCAAGCAATGCAGAAGCAAGATCCTTATCGATTACTGCTTCAATGCCGTGAAGCATTTTATCCTTATCCTGATAAACCGGAACTCCGCCGCCGCCTGCAGCAATAACTATATTTCCTTTTCTTACAAGATCTTTAATTACTTTTTTGTTCAGAATATCTTTTGGTTCAGGTGAAGCAACAACTCTTCGCCAACCCCTTTTACGGGCATCTTCTTTAAATACAAAATTGTTTGTTCTTGCAAGAAGATCAGCTTCTTCTTTAAGATAAAACGGTCCTATCGGTTTCGACGGATTTTCAAACGCTGGATCATTTCTATCTACAAGAACCTGAGTAACAAGTGTAACAACATTTCTTCTGACTTTGTTCTGAGTCAGAATATTTTTCATTTGCCTTTCAATCATATAACCAATTCCGCCCTGAGAATCAGCAACACAAATATCCAAAGGCATTTTAGGAATTTTATAAGTATTATAACCAGCTTCATTGCGAAGCATTATATTCCCAACCTGTGGACCGTTACCGTGAGTAATTACAATGTTATAATCTTGTTTAAGAAGCTTAATGAGGTTAATACAGGTGTCGTAAGTGTTTTTTTCCTGCTGCTGGATTGTTCCGATTTCGTTTCCGCGAAGGAGTGCATTGCCGCCTAAAGCAACCACAGCTATTTTGCGCATAAAAATCCTTTTTATTCATTAGCAACATTGACAAAATTTTTTTAGAATTACAGTGTAAACTTAAATAAGCTCGCACTGAAATAAAATCAGTTTTGATATGGTAGAAAAGAATAATGAACTGCTAAAATCAATGTTGCAACCGGATAATATGATTCGGCTTTATGCCAGTGGTGCTTTCCCAATGGCTGATGAATCCGGACAAATAAACTGGTATCTGCCCGAGGTAAGAACCATTATTCCGCTTGATAATTTTAATATTCCGCGTTCAGCAAAAAAGGTAATCGAGAAACAAAATTTTGAAATTAAATTTGATACTGATTATCTGAATGTGATAAAGGGTTGTGCCGACCGGCCTTCAACCTGGATTTCTGAAGAACTGATTGTTGCTTACCGAAGATTGCATAAAAGAGGTTATCTTCATTCAGTTGAAACTTATCAGGACGGAAAATTAGTTGGTGGATTATATGGGATTACCTTTCGCGGTGCTTTTTTCGGTGAATCTATGTTTTCTAAAGTTTCTCAGGCATCAAAAGCTGCTCTTATTGCTTTGCTTTATCACCTTAAAGAAAAAGATTTTGTTCTGCTTGATGTTCAGTATATGACAAATCATTTAAAAATGTTTGGCGCAATTCAGATTTCGTGGGAAGAATATAGCGTACTTCTGCAGAAAGCTTATCTCTCTGGATGTAGTTTTTAGGCTTTTAGTAGGTATAAGGCAATATGGTATAAGGATATAAGGTATATGGTTCTAAGGTATAAGGATATAAGGTATATGGTTATGAGGTATATGGATATAAGGAATAAGTTTTAGTGTATAAGGGAATAGTGAATTGAATTTATTTTTTATCAATTGAATTATTGCTCACTTTGAATAACCAATCAATCAATAACTAAGTTAATTTTTATAAGATGTAATGCTATAAATAATTAATCTTTATTTGATCAGAATTAATTCTTTCTGAGGTGGTGAAAGAAATTCACAACCATCTTTTGTAATTACAACTTCCTCTTCAATTGTAGAAACGCCGTAACCTTCAACCGGTAATCTTGGTTCGATTGTGAAAACTTCTCCTTCTTCAAGTTTAAGATAAGGTGTATTGCCATATCTTTCCCAGCGCGGGAAAAGTCCTGCTCCACCATCGTGAACTTCTCTTCCCACCTGATGACCAAGTCCATGTGGATATTCGGGATAACCCTGACTTGTAATATAATTTCGTGCTATGTCATCCATTTCAACGCCTGTTACTCCGGGTTTAATAGCATCAGCAACCATCTGAATTGCATCACGAATTACTTCGAAACCTTTTTGAACTTCAGCAGGTGCTTTTGTCTCTCCATCTCTCAACACATACCAGGTTCGCTGAAGATCAGAACAGTAACCTTTATACTTTATTCCGAAATCCATATTAATCAAATGACCCTTTTCAATTTTTCTGTCAGTTGGACCTGAGTGTGCACTTGAAGGATTTGGTCCTGTAAAAACTGCCGGACAAGTTTCTTCATCCCAAGCAGGTTGAAATCCTTTTTCTTTCATTAATTTCTTTACAAACTCAGCTACATCTTTCTCGGTTAAGCCCGGCTTAATAAAGTTCGTTACTGCATCAAAGATTTTAAGTGTTTCATCAATAGCTTCTTTCATAATAGAAAGTTCTGCTTCAGATTTTCTGCCTCTCAATGCTGATATAATTTCTTCTGCACTAAATAAACAATTCTTAAATCGCGTTCCTTCCAGATAATCATTTAATAAAAGATACATTCCGTAAGTTAATCCATCTGATAAAACAGAATTTTTTGAATAGTTAATTGCAATCTTCGAAGGATTTTTTTCATTAAGATATTCAGTTAACGGTTCTTTAACTGATTTCAAATATCCAACTACTTTTTTATACAAACCTGTTTTTACAATATTTTCTTCTTCAATATTTCCAACAATTGCAGCAGTATCTCCGTCTTTATTTATAATAAAAGCAGATTGCCAGGTGGAATGTTCACCAACAATCATATCAATCATAGGGTCTTTTGTTACTTTGGTTTCGCGAACAAAAGTTATCCACATATCAATATTTTTTTCATTAAGAATTTCAATTGCCTGCTGGATTTTTTCTTTAATCAATTTCTGCGTATCCTGCGAACACGTGTAAAGGTTTGCTTCAGCATAGACTACGTTAGGCAAAGTTTTAGCGTATTCCACTACTTCGGGAACATTCACAATTCCGC
>JAIMAZ010000079.1 GCA_023511695.1 Ignavibacterium sp. | reverse complement strand
GTTATGTGGCCATCTGTTGCTTTGATTGTTGAAAACTCTAAACTTGGTACTGCTTATGGGTTGATGACAATGATTCAGAATATTGGTTTGTTCGGTTTTAATCTTCTGATCGGATTTGCAAATGATGTTTCCGGTGCAAGTGCAGAAAATCCATCCGGCTATAATCTTGGTATGTGGATATTTTCGATTCTCGGTTTTCTTGGATTGCTGTTTGCCTTTCTTCTGAGAAGAAGTGAGCTTGGAAGCGGTGGACACGGCCTTGAAGATGGAATGAAAAAATAAATATTGCTGATTATTTTAAAGTGGTTGATATTTCTTTTAGTTATTTGTTAATTTGTAGTTGAAAATAAGTGAAATGGCTATGCTTAATAAAATAGTTTTCATCTTCGTGTTTTTGTTTTTCTACTTTACACAAACACATGCTCAATCCTTTGGATTCGGATGTTTGGGACTTGTTGGTGGTTATGGCGGATATAGTTATCAGCAATATCAGCCTGGGATGCTTGGTAGTTACATCAATCAATTTAATACAACAGCAGCACTTTCAGGGGATGCAAGGAAGATTGATGATTTTGGCAAAGCTGAAGGTTACAGATTTGGTTTGAATTTTTTCAGAGCAAAATTCAGTGGATTTTTTATAACTGCAAAAGGTTATTATCAGGTTTTAAGTGAATCACACGATGGTACTCAACTTAACAGGAGTGGAATTTATAATTATGATTATGATCTAAAATTAAAAAGCTGGGGCGTTGGTCTTGATATTGGCATTCCTATTTTCAACGGATTACATTGGAAAATTCTGGATGGAACATTGCTGATTAACTCCGCTCGTTTAACTGAAACAGTGAATTCATTCGCAGGCACTTCAGTTCAAAAATTTAATAATGAGAAAACTGAATTAGGATATTCATTAGGTTCCGGAGTAATTGTTGAGTTGTTAAAAAATTATATAAGCCTTGAAGGAATTGTTGGATACAGTTATTTAAGAATTGATAAAATGAGAACAGATGAAAATTTCCAGTTCAAAGACTTGTTGGATTCTCCAGATGAAAATGAGCCGTTCATTAAATCAGGCGGCTTCAATGCTGTTCTTCAACTAAATGTTGGATTTCCTCTTTAAACTCTAAAGGAATATTATGCCTAAAAAATTATCAAAACTTGATACAGCTTGTACAATTGCAATCAGAGATTGTATGGGTGTTAAACCTGAAGAAAAAATATTAGTGATAACTGATGAGCAGAAAAGAGAAATCGGTTTAGCACTTCACGAAAATGCAATCAGATTAGGATATTATTCTCTACTTGTTGAAATGAAATCAGGTAAAATAAATGGCGAAGAACCTCCGGCTGAAGTAGCTGAATTAATGCAAAAGTTTGATGTTGTTTTCTGTCCAACAGCAAAATCTCTTACTCATACAAACGCCAGAAGAGCTGCATCTGCTAAAGGAGTTCGTGTTGCTACTTTTCCGGGAATTACAAAAGAAGTTATGATTCGCGGAATGAATGCTGATTATAAAAAAATTGCAGTGCTTTCAATCAAGCTTAAAGAAATTTTAGAGAAAGGAAAATTTGTTCGGGTGACTGCACCAGCAGGAACAGATATTTCATTTTCAATTGAAGGGAGAACTGCTTATGCGAGCAAAGGTTTGTTCCATGCAAAAGGTGAAAGTGGAAATCTTCCAACAGGTGAAACATTCCTCGCTCCTGTTGAAGGAACTGCTAATGGTGTTTTTGTAGTTGATGGTTCAATGGCGGGACTAGGGTTGATTAAAAATGCCAACATAAGAATAGAAGTTGAAAACGGTTATGCGACAAAAATAACCGGCGGTGTATTAGCACGAAAACTTAAACAACAACTTGATGCCGTTGGAAAAGAAGCTCGCAATATTGCTGAATTCGGAATTGGAACTAATGATTCTGCTAAGCTAAGTGGAATTTTATTAGAAGATGAAAAAGTTATGGGAACAATTCATATCGCACTTGGAAATAATGTTTCGATGGGTGGAAGTGTTAATGTTCCTATTCATCTTGATGGTGTAGTTAAAAAACCAACTGTTTGGTTAGATGATAAATTATTGATGAAAGATGGAAAATTGCTTGTTAAATAATGCTAAATGCTCAATGTTCAATTTTCAATGCTCAATGACCAATGACCGATGACCAATGACCAATTACCAATTACCAATATCCAAAAGGAGATAAATGTCAATTCTTCCAATAACTGTTTGTGGTGATAAAATACTTCGGAAAAAAGCGGCTAAAGTAACAGAGATTGATGATAAGATTATTAAAATCATTTCAGATATGTTTGAGACTATGCGAAATGCAAGTGGAATTGGTTTAGCTGCAAATCAGATTGGTGTTAATCGTCAGATTTTTGTTGTTGATATTTCACCGGTTGAAGGTTATGAAAAATATAAACCATTAGCTTTAATCAATCCGAAAATTATTTCTAAGTCTGAAGAGACTTCTTCATTTGAGGAAGGATGTTTGAGCATTCCTGATTTACGTGCTGATATTATAAGACCAAAAGGAATTTACATACAATATTTTGATGCAAATATGAAAGAGCACACAATCGAAGCTGATGATTTGCTTGCCAGAGTTATGCAGCATGAGTTTGATCATCTTCAGGGAGTGTTATTTATTGATTATTTGGATGAAGAAAGTCAGAAGCGTTACAAAAAGCATCTTTCCAAAATCAAAAAAAGAAAATTGGAAATAAACTATCCAATCAGTCCTAATCCTGATTATCTTCTAATCAAGTAGGCATCCGATGAAAATAATTTTTATGGGAACTCCTGAGTTCGCTATTCCATCACTCAAAGCGATATACGAAAGTAAACATCAATTATTGGCTGTTGTAACAACTCCTGATAAAGAAAGAGGAAGAGGACAAAAAATTACATTCACAGCTGTAAAGCAATTTGCAATTGAAAATAATATTCCTGTTTATCAACCTGAAAAGTTAAAAGGAAATCAGGAATTTGTTGAGCAGATGAAAGCATTGCAGCCAGATTTGTTTGTAGTAGTTGCTTTCAGAATTCTTCCTAAAGAAATTTTTGAAATTCCGAAGTTTGGTTCATTCAATTTGCATGCTTCTTTGTTACCTAAATATCGTGGTGCAGCTCCAATTCAATGGGCACTAATAAATGGTGAAAAAGAAACCGGCTTAACAACATTCAAACTTGCTGAGAAAGTTGATACAGGAAATATTTATCTGCAAGAGAAAGTTCCAATTTATCCTGAAGATAATTTCGGTACTCTGCACGACAGACTAAGCGAACTCGGAGCTGATGTTGTTCTAAGAACAATCGAAATGATCGAAAGCGGCAACTATCAATTACTTCCGCAGGATGATTCTCTTGCTTCACCTGCGCCAAAAATTACAAAAGATATTTGCAGGATTGATTGGAACATACCAGCCGTAGAAATTCATAATCTTGTAAGAGGACTTTCTCCTTATCCTGCTGCTTTTTTTATTCATAATGAAAAAGTAATTAAAGTTTATCGGACTGAAGTTGTAAAGGATATGAAATTAAAACCTTCTGAGTTTTATCAGACTAAAAAAGAATTGATAGTCGGTTGTGGAAAAGATGCAATAAAGATTCTCGAAATACAGCAGGAAGGGAAGAAGCGTATGGGCGCTGAAGAATTTTTGAGAGGTTACAGCTTTTTAAAAGTAAGAGACTGACTCAGGTTTTTTTATATTTTGAAAATTAAGGTTTACTTCCAGTCCCTTTAAGATGATTGCCATTCGTTTATCTTCTGAATCAGTCTCTCTTCTCTCTATACTGCCTGTGTGCCTGATTATCTTAAGAGTGTTACCCTTTTATGAGTGTTACATGTCCTCTTCTTGGTTTGTCATCCTTGGGTTTAGGTTTATCTTTGTCTTTCGGTTTCTCTTTTGCACTTATATCAACAGAAATTTGACCTAATGTTTTTTTAATTCGATTGAAAGTAGCATCCGATAATTCATCTTTCTCAGAGAAGATGATCAAAAAGTTTCTAAGGTCCGATTGGGAATTTATTGTATGTGGGTGTCCACCACTACCACCACCTTTATTTTTAATACATGGCGGACACGCACAGAAATCTACGCTCTTAAGATATACGCAGTTACAATCCTCTCTACCTTTTGGACAACCACAATTAGTTGGAGGGCAAGGGACTTGCTTTGCAACGATAATCACCGGATCATAATTTATCCAATCTTCAGAATTTGCAATGTTAATGAAATTTTCACTTAATTCGAGTAATTCTGGTGTTAAATTATTAGTAGAACTTGTTTTAAAGTTCCCACCAGAACTTTTATGTTTAATAGTATGTCTATTACCTTCAACAACCAGCGATGATCCAATTAATTCTAAATCAGCCATAAGATTATCAATTTGTTCTGCTGCTAGAACATTTTCCGGAATGGATAGATAAAAATGAACACGGTCTTCAAATATTAATAAATCTGCTTGTTTAGGATACGGTGTAAATTTAATTTTATTGACACGTTCGGAATCAGGGTTATTCCTTAAGCGTGAAATTTTTTCAACTCCCTTTTCGAATGCTTGTAAAAGCGATTCAGAGGATAAGCTATCTTTCAAAATCACCAGTACATCAATTATGCTGGAATCAGCTGGTTCCGGTAAATTTATAGAAGGTCTAAAATCAGGACACATTTTGCAAATGCAGCCGCCGTTGAAAATTGCACAATCGCAGCTTTCACCCGGTTCTCCTGCGCATGCTCCGCATCCATCGGGTGGACATTTTTCACTAAAACCGGCTATAAGTGGAAGAAAATTTTTGTTATCATAATCAGATGTTTTCAGAAATTCCAAAAAGTCAGAATCAAGCTGCCCCAAAAGAGCTCTTTCAAGTTTATCACTCTGAACTTCATTACCTTCAGCAAATACAATAGTGAATCTAAAATTGTTTTTCGACGGTTCTGAAGGTTTAGTTTCTGGTTTTGGTTTAAATGTAAATACATCACTACTTATATCGTCGCTTGAAACTCTCCAGGCCATTCCTCTCCAAATATCTTTTTTTTCTATACCGCGAAGCATTGTTTTCAGCTTTGATGAACTTAGCTGATAATTATTTCCGTTTGTAATTGTTTCTGTTAGTAATGGTCTGTTTTGTTCAATAGCTACTTCAGGAGTTTGACCTTCAAAAACCTCAACAATTTTTAAAGTATAATTATTAACACCTGGAACAGGTGTCCAACTGAAAAGTAAGGGCTGTTCAGTATCCATTTCTTCACCGTCATTTGGAGTAAGAAGTGAAATATTTCCAGCCATTCGTACAATATGCTCGATACAACTTTCCGTTCCGATTACTTCGTCTTCTTCATTATAAACTGTAACGCAAATCGTGTAATCTCCTTCGGGTGCATTTCCGGAGCGCAAGAAGATTTCTTTGTATTTGTTGTTGGATATGTTAATATCTGCATCAGAAAAATCATTATATGAATATGAATTATTACCAGGTTTTATTATTAAAATTTTACTCTTAGCTTCAGCGATTAAACCATCGTTTGCTTCGGAAAGTGTTCCCAAAACATAGCCCTTGATTTCATTACGAGTAGTGTTGTTCAACTTTAGTTGCCATAAATCGGCAACAGTTAATTTATTTGGTGACGGTTGTTTTAATCTTGCAATAACCTGATTTTGTGAATGAATAGTTGTTGTTATTATTAAAGTTGTAGTTAAAATTAACAACAATTTTTTCATAATTACCTCCTCTTGTCAAATTGTTTAGTTAATAAAAAAATAATTGTTTATTAAGAAAACTTAGGATTCAAAAGGTTAGTGTATTCATTAACAGTAATTGCAAAATAATTTATTTTAAAACGATCTCCTTTCTTTCAGTCATTTTTGATTCGGCACTATAATTATCAAAAGCTTTTATCGAATAAAAATATTTTCCACTACCATTTGAAAAATCATTATCAGTAAAACTTCGGATATCAGAAGTATTTAAAGTTTTATATCTAACAAGTGGTTGATTTTCATAAGAACGATAAATTACAAAGTAGATATTTTGCATTGGCTCGTAATCCCATTTCAGTGTTGCAATCTTTTTCGATTCATCAAACAATATTGTAAAATTTTTAACCTCAGGAAGAACTCCTAAATAATAAGGACGAGCTTCGAGCTTAAATGACAAATCAGATTTAAGTTTACTGCTGTCTTCGGCAAACAGACAATATTGATAAGTAATATTTTGTTTTACATTATTATCTGTGTAAGTACTGTCTTTTGATTTCAGGACAGCAATCGTATCCCAATTTTCTGTTTCGTTAGTTTTTCTTAAGACATAATGGCTTTTAACATCTTCACTCGGACTTGGAATAAAAAAAAGTGTTACATCCTTTTCCGTTACCTTTGCATCATTTAAAACGGGTGCAATTGGCGGTACTACATCAGGTCTTGGTACAGCAATAATATCTGAGAATCCGGATTCATTATATCTGTTATCAAGTGCGGTTGCTCTGTAATAAACATATTTTGTAGTTGTTTGCAGATCAACAGTATCAGCAAATTCAGTTTTAAATTTTAGTTCTGTTGAGTCAGGATCGAATGATTCAATGATTGATGAAAACTCATGATCGGGTGCATTTGCTTTAAGTATTCTGTAACCCATCAAATCGAATTCTTTGTTCGGCTGTAATCTCAAAGTAACAACACCATTTGAATCCATAAATGCTTCTTTCCATTTCGGAGGAGCGGGCGGAGTTGTATCATTAAGTACAACATAAACCGGATAGGATGAACTTAAGTTACCGGCAGTATCAAAAGCAAAAACAGTATAGAAATTGTAATTATTTTTTGAAAAAGTAGTATCTGTAAATTCTCTTGCAGTTTTTGGTAAAGGATTTTTATTGATGTAGTTATAGCTGCCATCAATTAAAGAATCACGACCAATATAAAATCCAGCCAAATCACTTGCCGGTGGATCAGCCATTTGCCAGGTAATTTTTATTTTGTTTTCTTCGAAGTGTGATGGCTGTGGCACATAAGGTTGTTCAGGTGGAGTTCGGTCTCTTCCCATTGCTGTTATTTCACCAAGTAATATTTCATCTGCAAAAACAGTCATAGCATAAACACGATAAGTATATGGTTTATAATTTATAATGGTCGTGTCAATGAATGAATCTTTATTTAAACTGTCTGATGGTGCACTTTTAAGTGTAAGAAGTGGAGAATCATTAAGTCTTTTAAAAGTCTTTTTATCTTCAGAGCGTTCAACATTGTATGTGCTGAACTGTAAATCTGTGTTCCATATTATTTCGATACTTCCATCATTTTCATTTGCACTAATGGTCTGATAAGCTTTCTTAGGATCAAATTTTTCATTCTTAATTACAAAGTAAGTTGTATCAAATGAGTATAAAGCAGAGTTATAATTAACGAAAATTCTGTAAGAATAAGAATCGTTTTCTATAACATCTTTGTCAACATAAAAAAGTCCCAAACCTTCTGATGCAATCAGACTATTGTTTGCTGCCAGCAGCGATAAAAGTAAAGCCCACTCCTGACTACTTCTTTTTTCTTTTATCGACTTCAGGTAGTCTTCACTTTCAGTCGGCAGGTTTAATTTTTCTTCTTCATTTTTTTCACCAATACCAAGTATATACGCAACTCCTTCATTGTCCAGAGCGGCATCATCTTTTGGGGGGCGAGTATTAAAATATTCTTCCCATTTTTCCATGGACCAGGGTTTTATTGGCTGCTCGGTTACTTTTGAATATTTCTCTGTCTTACCATCCGGAAAAACTTTTGCTTTCTCAATAATGAAGCCATTATCTTTGGCCAATCTCCAGGCAGTTGGATTTGTTACCGCCCATCTGAGATAAATTGAATCGCCATAGGAACGAGCTGTAAAAGCAATTTTTAATTTTAATGGCTCAGCATTATTCTGTGCAATCGAGAGACTAAAAAATATTGTAATCAGAAGAACTGTATTGATTAATAGTTTAATTATTTTATTTATACCTGAATTCATTTCGTTATCCTTTTAATTATTTGGATTAGGATTGTTTTGAGTAGTCGTTAATACATCAGTGTTGAATGTAACTGACTTTGTCTCAAAAATGTAGTTGTTGTATTTATCTTTTGCTTTTTCCCAGGTGTTTGTCGTTGTGTTGAACTGCCATAAGTCTGCTCTAACTGTGAATCGGTATTTTGAATTATCATCAAAGTTTCTGAATATTCCATTTATTAATTGTGCTATGCCTCTTGGAATCCAATATTCGTATGCATTCATGTAATTACGTTGTGCAGAGCGTGTTAGATTCTGCTGAATCTGATTGTCTATTATTTGATTGCCCGAACCTGTAGTAACATACTTCACAAGATTAGCTGTGTAGGTAACTTTAAAAGTCTTTGTTTGAACTGTTCCATTTGATTGTAATTCAGGAACTTCAAAAGGGGTTTCATCATAAGCTGTAAATACCTTTATCTTGTTAGCAGGATTTATTAAATCATTTGATTGAGGGTCAACATTCAGAATCAAATCTCCAACTTTGTCAGTAGCATATTCCTGAGTGAAAGTTTGAGTATAATTCGTTTGCTGAATATTACTGCACTTGCTTCCCCAATTAATGTCAACATTACCAGACCAGCTTAAACCGAATACATTTACATAAACACTTGCCTGTCCTTCAATCCAGCTTGGATTTGGAAATCCTGCCTGAGTCCAGAAACCAACTTTGAGTGATGCTAAGTTTGCAACACAGACACCATCAGGATCCTTTTTCTTTTTACAGCAAACCACACAAATCGGGTTCTTTTTTGCCAGCTCAACTCTTGCATAGCCGTATAACCACGCTGCCGCACTTCCGTTAGCATACCAATTGTTAAATCCAATCGTATTACCATTGCAACCATTATATTGAAGCATTGATAAATTTATTTCGAAACCTCCGCCACCTCCGTATTTAAGATAAGGAGTTCTTCCACCGACAGCCCACGATAACCAGCCCATTCCAAGTGATTTATCAACACTGAAAAATACTCCGACACCAAAGGAAAATCCTCTTCCACTTCCTGCTAAAGGTGGAATCTGTGTTGTGGGTTGCGATGGATATAATCCAACAGTTGCTAATCCTTGCATGGTTTGAGGCTGGAATCCTGTTTGAACAAAATGACCTATGTCGTTGCCAAACATCAGATATTCCCAGCTTGTAAAACCCAATATTTGAACCTTATTTGTTTGAGCAGGTTTTCCTGCAAGAAAATACCACTTGTTAGTTTTGCCGTCAATCATTAAGGTTAGATTAACTTTATGATCCGGATTACCAATTCCATCAGTTCTGATAATTGGATTGCTTTGCGGATATTTTATAACAGTATTGGCACTCATCAGAAATACTTTTTCTGGCGGAGAGTATTCGATAGTTACATCACCGTATATTGGAGCATTATTTCTCTTTAACAAATCAGCTTTAGCCCAGAAATTGGTCACAAAACTGATTTTATTCAGTCCACCGGAATTAGAAAACTGTGCTGAAAGTGCAGCATCAAGATTAAAAGTTTTTGGTTCCGGATAGGTTCCCATCACAGCCATTACTTTGAAACCAAATCCGATTGAATTGTTCGGAGTAAAAGTTGCGCCACTTGTCGGTGTAGTTGATACATTAGTTGCGTTCTGAACTTCAGAAGGTGTTGGCATCGTTAAGTTTGAAACATCAATTCTTTGCCATGCTGCAGCACCGAATCCATAGAAAGCTGCTCCTGGTAAGAAAACAATTCCACTTTGTTTTGGAAGTATTGCTCTTGCTTCAACATACCAATATCTGTAATAGTTATTTCCATTATTATGTTTTGTTGAACCAACTTTAAATGACGAAGTTACATTCATTTGAATGGAATTAAATGTTGCACTTATGTTGCCGCCAAAACCATTGCCAAACATCGAATTTGAATCTTCATTAAAGAAAGCAATTTTCCCCTGTAATTTAACCGCTGCAAGGTTTACATTCAGATTAATCGTATCTACATCAACGGCGATAAAATTCGGGGCAAATTTTCCATCGTTATCTTTTGAAACCGAGCCAACGACAGACAATGCACTGCTGCCTGTAAATTTTTCGTTCAGGTTTACATCAATTTTGAAAGATAATGCACCTCTTAAAACCTCGTTGCCTTGTGCGGTGCGTTGATTGAATTTAATATTTTTGATTGTGATTGGAATTTTTGCAATAGATTTCTGTGGGCTTGCAAAACTCCATTGGCCTGCGTCAATCTGTAATTTACCTGTTTGTTGAGAACGACTTTCATCGTAATCAAGTTTCAAATTCTGGAAATTGGTTTGGATGTTAACATTTTTTACTGCAAGCAAATTCATATTTGCAATATTGAACTCTCCGTTAAGGTTAACCACAAATTTAGGA
>JAIMAZ010000078.1 GCA_023511695.1 Ignavibacterium sp. | reverse complement strand
GGTCGCGCGGATCGCGGCTGCCGGCGCCGCCCCCAAGGCCCTCTCGCAAAGTCGGATTCACTGCCCGCCGCCAGGGGCCACTGCCACCGGCACGGCCCGCTCGAGCCGCGCCACCGCGGCCCGCTTCCGCCCCGCCTCCGGGTTCAGATACCGCTGCGTCGTCTCCAGATCGCTGTGGCCCAGCAGCCGCTGCACCGTCACCACATCCACGCCCTGCTCGAGCAGCCGCGTCGCATAGGTGTGCCGGAACTTGTGCAGCGTCGCATGCTCGACGCCCGCCCGCGCCGCCACCCGTTGCAGCCGCCGCAGCAGATGCCGCTCGCGGCCCCCGCCGCGCGACGGAAACACCAGCTCGCCCGTCCGCAGCCAGACCCGCAGCTTCGCCGCCAGACCCTCCGGCAGCGGCACCTCGCGCTGCTCGTAGTCCTTCGGCGTGAAGCCCGGCTTGGCCCGCACCACCACCTGCTCGCGGCCCGGCTCCAGACAGACGTCCTCCCAGGTCAGCGTCGTCAGCTCGCTCTCCCGCAGCCCGGTCAGCAGCAGCATCTCGAACACGAGCCGGTCCGCCTCCCCGCAGGCCGCAAACAGCCGCTCCAGCTCGTCATCGCTGTACACGCTCGGCCGCCCGCGGCCCAGCGCCGCCGCATCGCGCAGCGCACGGAAGCCCTCGCACGGGTTGTCGACCTCGAGGCCCAGCTCGCGCCGCAGGAAGTTGTAAAAGCGCCGCACCACGCCGAGCTCAAAGTTCACCGTCGCCGGCCGCACCCTGCGTCCGGCGCGCTTCTGTCCAGCCGGCTCCTCGACCCGCGCCAGCTTGTAAGCCTCGATGTCGGCCCGCGTGATGGCCTCCACATAGCGCCGGTGGCCCAGCAGGCGCAAGAAGTGTTCGAGCACCGCTCGGTAACGGGCCACCGTGCGCGGCTTGTCGGGCGAATGCAGCTGCACGTGGGCCAGAAACTCTTCCACCGCCGCCGCCATCGGCGTGCCCGCCCGCAGCGCCGCTGCCTGTGTCCACGACACAACCGCGCCCGCCGTCCCGCCCCAGGCAGCCCCGGGCGCCGGGCTCAGCCCAGCAAAGCCCTGCGGCGCGCCCGCCTGCTACGGCGCCACCGGAGCCGACCCAAGAAATGCCATAGCCGCCGTCGCCCCGTCCGGCCCGCCGCCGAGCACCGCCAGACCCGCCAGTTCGAGCTGCTTGCGGCGCACCGCTTCGAGCGCTTCAGCCGGCGTCTGGCCAGCGCTCTGGCGTCGCCGCTGCGGCCCCTCCCACCACTCGAGGAAGTACTGCCCCGGTCGAGGATCCCAGACCCAACTGGCGCCCTTGCGCGGCAGCGAGACAAACTGCCAGCGGCCGGAGGCGAGACGGACTTTCTTGAGCAGACGAACGCGTTTGCGGAGCTTCATGGGAGCCAACCCTTGGTGTCGGTTTTCGCAGATTTACCGACACCAAGCGCATAGCTCACTCTGAAAGTCATTTCAATAGAATAATTTAGAGTTGGCGTGGCGGAGAGGGAGGGATTCGAACCCTCGGTACCCCTTTACAGAGTACGACGGTTTAGCAAACCGTTGGTTTCAGCCACTCACCCACCTCTCCAGCTGAGTAAAAGACTTATGAGTAAATTTTTCTTAAAAATTGTGCACAAATATATGTGCCACCCCTAAAAATCCCAAATTAAAGCATCAATTTATAAATTAAACGAATATTGAATCCTGCTTCAGGCAATACTGATTTAATTCTTGATAAGTGATTTCGATAGCTTCTATTAAATATATTATCGATACCAAGTGAAATTGAATTCACTGAATCATTAATGTAAAAAAGATACTGAGCGAATGAATTAAAAATTAAATATCCTGATGTTGGTTGTTCAAAGATATCAACATTATTTTGTCTAAGCGCCCAATCACAATTAAAACCAAATGATAAATTTTCTACTTTATATTGAATACCGGTTATCCCTTTAAGTGGTGGAATTTGAGGTAACGGTTTTGAGTTTTCCCGAAATACTCCTTTTGTATAGCTTATTGAGTGCAATAAAAATAAATTATTATAAAAATTCCAATTCACAGATCCATCGAATCCATATAAAACAGCTGCTACTCCAAAGGTCTTGTAGACAGGTAGGAATGTTTGATAATTTATTTCACCAGAATTTCTCGGGATAATAAAGTAACTAAAATTATTATAGAAGAAGTTGAGGTTAAAATTCAGTTTCTCAAACTTATGATAAACAAAAAGTTCTGAACCAATACCGGATTCTGATTTTAATTCAGGATTACCAACTTCGTATGAATATGCTGCCAAATGTGGTCCCTCAGAAAACAATTCCTCAATTGTTGGAACTCTTGATGACCTACTCAAATTTGCACCAATAAAAACAATTTCAGATAGCTGATAAATCAATGAAGTTGAGGCAGATAAGTTATTGAAATTTCTTTTTCGTATCTGGCCAATTTTACTATTTAGATTTTCAACTTTTGGTTTTACTAAATCAAAAGAATATCGAAGGGCAAAGTTCAAATTAAATTTTCCAAGATTCACTTCTTCATGGATAAATGATGAGAGATTTAATGAATTCGTTGGAGGAGTAAAAACATATCCGCCGATTTCAAAATCTCTATGTTCAAATGACAATCCAAATATTCCTTCATCGAATCCTAAAAATTTGGAATGATGTAAATCAATATTAGCAAGATTATTTATTATTCGAAATTCAGAACCAATTCTTCCACTAAATTCAAATTCTGTATGTCGGTAATAAATATTTTTGTATGAGATCTGTAAAAATTCAGATTCATGTTCCAAATTTATTTTTGATTCAAATCTCAGTTGCTGTTTAGTAATGTCAATATTAACACCCTTTGGATGAGCACCAATAAATCCTCCGGGAATTCCGTAGTTCAAATCATATGAACGAAATGAAGTTCCCAAATAACCAAAATCATCAACATAGCTTAAACCAGCCGATGCATTTAAATTTTTTGAAGAAGAATTCTTTAATAATCCTTCCGGGGTTTTTAAGTCAGAAGTATTTCTTTTGCTTAGCTCAAATTTTAGTGCAAATGGCTTGAATGGAATTTCAGATTGGATTGAACCCAAATATCCTTTATTAACGGTTTCAGCATAACCACCTAATGTGAGATGATAAGTGTTATGAATCTGTACAGGAATTTCATCTTTGATAATATTTACAATTCCTCCAATTGTTGAAGATGATTTGGTTAAAATTTTTGGACCTCTCAATACTTCAATTCTTTCTGAATTAAATGGTTCGATTGTTACAGCATGATCTGGTGATGTAGCTGACAAATCAATACTTTTTATTCCATCTTCAGTAAGTATAATTCTTTCTTGTCCCAAGCCTCTGAAAACCGGACGGGAAGGAGCTGGTCCCATTGAACGGACTGAAAGTCCGGTTTCATTTTTGAGAGTTCCAGCAAGTGTTTGACTTAGATTCCTCTGTAATTCTTTTCCCCTTAAGATATTAGAATAGTCTTTAATCTCATCAAAAATTGTAACTGAATTTTTGTCTGTTACAACAACAGGAGACAGATTTATAGTCTTTGGAATTAGATATATAATTAATTTTTTTATGTTGTCTGATTTAGGATTAATATCAATAAGTCTTTCCTGAAAGGCCAAATGAGTGATTTTAATTCTGAAAGGCTTACTTAGGTTTAATTCTAAAGAAAAACTTCCATCTTGTTTAGTTGTTACAAAATTTCCGGTCTCAGTAATAAGAACAACAGCATTAGCAATAGGTTCTGAAGTTTCTGCGTTTAGCACAATTCCCTCAATTACTAATATATCAGAATGTGCTTTTAGGGAAATAGTAATAACTAAAAAAAGAAATATCACCTTCAGAATTTGAAGGTGATACTTTTTGTGAGAATAATTCATGTCTTTCAATTTTTTCAATTAGTTACTTTAACAGGAATCTTTCCAGTACGAAAATCTGCGTGACCTTCGTGCATAATAAAGAATTCAATATTGGTGACTCCTATCTGCTTACCAACAAGATGAAATTCATAGCTTCCTTCTTCACCGGGATGCTGCCATATACCAACAATCGTGGTATCCTGTATTTCCCATGCAAAAGGTTGCTTTGTATGATCTGGCGGATGCATTTCATTTTTATTCGGGTCTAAAAACTTAACTTCTATATGAACAGATGTTTCTCCAACTCTTGCAAAAAGTGTATCCTGAGTTACACCTCTAAATATTTCACCAATCCTTATACCTGATTGATAAAATACAATACCTTCAGCTTCGAAATGATCCATATCAGGCTCAAGAGGATCATCCTTACAAGAAACTATTACTAAAGCAAAAACGGTAAATAATAAAAAGATACCTTTCTTTAGATTTAAAGTATGCATAGACTTCTCCTATAAATTTTATTCACTGAGATTTAAAGAAATAATTAAGCAAACAAAAATTTATGTGAGAAGTTCTGGTGGCGCTCTGAGTAATACAGAAGAGTAAATTAAATAAGAATAATTAGCTTGGGTATTTTTTAGACTAATATTCTGAGGTTGTAAAAATAATACGAGTGAATAAGCAAATTGTAAATCAGTTAAATGATGGAGACTATTAAAGGCATTATGTACAGTGCATTCGAAAAATGAATGATTGAAAACTTTTTGAACGAATTGAAATTCAGAAACATTTTCTAATGAATTGGTGTTTATGGTAATATGATGAAAGTGAATTACATTAGCTACTGACAGAGCAAAGTAACTCAGGATAATTAATGCGGCTATATATTTTTTAGTTTTAAGTATCATTTTTACTGTTGAAAGATTTCTATAAATACTTAAAATATCAAGTTAATTATTTAGTAAACTTGATACTTTATTGAAAAATTGTAAGTCAAATACACTTTTAATAACTTTGATAAAATAAAAATGGAGTTCTATGAATAAATTTTCTGGTGTAGATTATTTCGATATTGAATCACTACTATCCGAAGAAGAAAGAATGATTCGTGATACAGTAAGAGATTTTGTAGATCACGAAGTAATACCAATTATTGAAGAATACAATAGAAAATCTGAATTTCCTTTACATCTGGTTCCGAAGATGGCTGAACTTGGTTTGTTCGGTCCGACACTTCCTTCAAAATATGGTTGTGCCGAACTAAATAATGTAGCTTATGGTTTAATAATGCAGGAACTTGAAAGAGGCGACAGTGGAATCAGAAGTTTTGCTTCGGTTCAAAGCGCATTAGTTATGTATCCAATCTTTGCATTTGGAAGCGAGGAACAAAAAGATTATTGGTTACCTAAACTTTCCTCTGGTGAAAAAATTGGTTGTTTTGGTTTAACCGAGCCTGACTATGGCTCAAACCCTGGTGGAATGGTTACAAAAGCTGAAAAAATTTCTGATGGATTTTTAATTAATGGTGCAAAGATGTGGATAACAAACGGAACGATAGCTGATGTAGCGGTTGTATGGGCAAAGCTTGATGGAGTGATCAGGGGATTCTTAGTTGAAAAGGGAACTAAAGGATTTACTGCACCGGAAATGAAAGGTAAACATTCGTTAAAGGCGTCTGTTACATCAGAATTAATTTTTGATAATGTTATAATTCCTGAAAATAATTTGCTCCCGAAAACTGAAGGTCTAAAAAATGCTCTAATGTGTCTTAATCAGGCAAGATATGGTATTGCATGGGGAGTTGTTGGAGCAATGATGGCTTGCTACGATACGGCATTAAATTATGCTAAATCAAGAATCCAATTTAGTAAACCAATAGCCGCTTATCAGATGACGCAGGAAAAGTTAGTCTTTATGCTGACTGAAATTACAAAGTCTCAATTAATAAATTTACAATTAGGAAGATTAAAAGATAAAGGTACACTTAAATTTACTCAAGTTTCAATGGCTAAAAGAAACAATTGCGAGAAAGCATTAGAGATTGCAAGAATGTCAAGAGAAATTTTAGGAGCAAATGGGATATTGGATGAATATCCTGTAATGAGGCATGCTGCAAATCTCGAATCAGTCAAAACGTATGAGGGAACTCACGAAATGCATACATTGATTATCGGAGAGGATATCACAGGATATCCGGCATTTGATTAAATTTCATAGCCACGAAATGTGGCTTTTATTTTATTTAAAGGGAGCATAATGGTTGATAAAAATTTCCTAAAAGAAGGTTTAACATTTGACGATGTACTTTTAATTCCATTCAGGTCTTCTGTTCTTCCAAGAGAAGTGGATGTTTCTACATATCTCACTAGAGAAATTAAACTTAATATTCCCTTAATATCGGCCGCGATGGATACAGTTACAGAGTCGGAGATGGCAATTGCAATGGCCAGAGAAGGTGGTATAGGCATATTACATAAAAACATGTCAATTGAAAGACAATGTGAAGAAGTAGATAAAGTTAAAAGATCAGAAAGCGGAATGATTCAGGATCCAATAACCCTTTCTCCGGAAAAGACTATCGGTGATGCTCTTTCTTTAATGAGAAAATATAGCATTTCAGGTATCCCCATCGTTGATGAAAAAGGGAAATTAGTTGGTATTCTTACAAATCGAGACTTGAGATTTGAACCTAACCATTCACTACCTGTTTCAGAGTTAATGACGAAAGAAAATTTAATTACTGCACCAGTTGGGACAACTCTTGAAAAAGCTGAAAAGATTTTACAAAAATATAAAATAGAAAAACTGCCAGTAGTTGATAGAAGAGGAAAACTTAAAGGGCTGATAACCTTTAAAGATATATTAAAGAAAAAGAGACATCCGAATGCTTGCAAAGATGAATTAGGAAGATTAAGAGTTGGAGCAGCTGTTGGAATAACTTATGACACGATAGAAAGAGCCCAGGCACTATTCAATTCCGGAGTAGATGTAATAGTTATAGATACTGCTCATGGCCATTCAGAAGGTGTTATGAGAGCGATTAAAGAAATCAGAAAAAAATTTAGGTATGAGCAAATAATTGCAGGTAATATCGGCACTTATGAAGGAGCAGTTGATCTAATAAATTTAGGTATTGATGCCGTTAAAGTTGGTATTGGTCCCGGCTCGATTTGTACTACAAGAGTTGTCGCCGGTGTTGGTATTCCTCAAATAACCGCAATATCAGAAACCTATAGAGCAGCCTCAAAAAAGAATGTTCCGATAATTGCGGACGGAGGAATAAGACACACAGGTGATGTTGCTAAAGCTATTGTTGCTGGGGCAGACTCAGTTATGATTGGAGGTTTATTCGCTGGTGTTGATGAAAGTCCTGGGGAGAAAATATTATATGAAGGAAGGAGTTTCAAACTATACAGAGGTATGGGTTCTTTGGGTGCTATGAAACAAGGAAGTAAAGATAGATATTTTCAGGATGTTGAAGATGATATTTCTAAATTAGTTCCGGAAGGTGTTGAAGGACGAGTTCCATATAAAGGTCCATTAAGTGATACAATTTATCAAATAATTGGCGGACTTAGAGCTGCAATGGGTTATTGTGGTAGTAAAGATATTCAGGCTTTAAAGAAAAAAGGTAAATTTATTAAGATCACTTTAGCAGGGTTGAAAGAAAGCCATCCGCACGATGTAATCATTACTCAAGAAGCTCCTAATTATAGTCTTAAAAGATAATGCAATGACTGAGAACAAAAAATTTAAAGTTCTTATAATAGCTTACTATTTTCCTCCTTTAGGATTAAGTGGGGTTCAAAGGACTTTTAAGTTTGTTAAGTATATGAGAAATTATGGTTGGGAGCCAACTGTTTTAACTACAAATAAAGTAGCATATTATGCTTATGACAATTCACTAAATAATGAATTAAACTCTTTGGATATCCGTGTAATAAGGATTTCAGGTAAAGAACCTAATTCGTTGCTTTCAAGATTTGGAAAATTAAAACCTCCAAGGGAAATTCTTAGAAGAATCTTTGATATCTTATCACAGACATTCTTTATTCCGGACAATAAAATATCTTGGTCAACTGCCGCCGCAAAAAAAGCAGATGAATTATTAAACCACGAGCATTTTGATGCAATTTTTGTTAGTTCACCTCCATTTTCAGCATTTGAAAAAATATCAAAGTTAAGAATTAAATATGAAATTCCAATTATTATAGATTATAGAGACTTATGGTATAATAGTTACTTTTCCTTTTACATATCTCCGGTACACAAATTGTTGCACAAAAAGAAAGAATACCATTCACTTAAAAACGCAGATGCCGTGGTTGTAACAAATAGAAAAATAAAAGAATTTTTAATCAAAACTTATCCTTTCTTAACATTCGAAGACATTGTCATAATTCCACATGGATTTGATATCGAAGATTTCAAAAATTCTCAAAGATTTCCAAAACCAAATGGTAAAATGATAATAATGTTTTCAGGAACTTTTATTGGATATGGAACTCCAAAATATTTATTAAAAGCTTTCAAACTAATTACTAAAGAACGTCCTGATATAGCACAAAATATAGAAATCCACTTTATAGGCTATTTAAGAAAAGAAAACCATAAGTTAATTAAAAAATTAAAGTTAGAAGAATTTATTATAGATCATGGTTATGTCGATCATCTTACTTCTGTAGGCAAAATTTTAAGCGCCGATGTTCTATGGTTTATGGTAGATTATCGGAAAAATATTGATGCGATTTTGCCCGGTAAAGTTTATGAATACATTGGGAGTAAAAAACCAATTTTTGCTTGTGTGCCAGATGGAGCTGCAAAGATGGCTTTACAAGAATATGGAGCATCTTTTATATGTAGTCCTAATAATATCTTAGAAATTAAGGAAATGATTTATAAAATTTACGAATTATTCCGGAATAATAATTTACCAGTTCCATCTGATGAAGTTGTTGAAAAATACAGAAGAGATTTATTGACAGAAACTCTTATTAAAGTTTTTCAATCGAAGCTTAACGTATAATCTTATGAAAGTATTAATCATTGGATCTGGTGGTAGAGAACATGCATTAGCATTAGCAATTTCAAAAAGTAAGCTCTTATCAGAACTTTATTGTATTCCCGGAAATTCTGGTACAAAACAAATAAGTAAAAATGTTTACATCGATCTACAGAATTTTGATTCGATTGGTTCTTTTTGTTCAGAACATCAAATTGATTTAGTAATTATCGGACCCGAACAACCATTAGTAGATGGATTATCAGATTATCTTCGAGGAATAAATATAAAAGTATTTGGTCCTTCCTCTTCTGCAGCTAAAATTGAGTCCAGTAAATCTTATGCTAAAGAAATTATGAATGCAGCAAATGTACCAACTGCAAAATATGAAGAATTCAATTCAACTGACTATTGGAAAGTTGAAAATTATTTGAGAGAGTGTGAATACCCTTTAGTAATCAAGGTAGACGGACTTGCCGCCGGCAAAGGAGTTATTATTTGTAATAATTTTGAAGAAGCGATAAATACTTTTAAATCTATTTCAGAGGAAAAAATATTTGGTAAAGCGGGCACTAAAATTTTGATAGAAGAATTTCTAATAGGAGAGGAAGCTTCTGTTTTTGCTATCACAGATGGCGAAAATTTTATAACACTTCCGGCTGCTCAGGATCATAAACGGATTGGAGATGGAGATACCGGTAAAAATACCGGAGGAATGGGAGCATATGCTCCAACACCTGTACTGACTGAATCCTTAAGTCACGAAATTGAGGAGAAAATAATCCGACCAGTTATTTTTCAGTTAAAAAAGGAAGGCAATCCTTTCATTGGTTGTCTTTATGCAGGACTTATGATTACTTCAGAGGGACCAAAAGTAATCGAGTTCAATTGTCGTTTTGGTGATCCAGAAACACAAGTTGTTTTACCTCTTTTAGATGGAGATTTCTTGCAGTTACTTTATTCTGCAGCTGACGGCAGATTAGATAAAAATGCTGTATGGTATAATGGTGGATCGGCAGTTTGTGTTGTTGCGGCTTCTGAAGGATATCCCGATAGTTATCAAAAGGGCTTTGAAATATCAGGTCTTGATATTTTTGATCCACAAATTATTATTTATCATGCTGGAACAATTGAAAAGGATGGTAAAATTTTTTCTAATGGTGGTAGAGTAATCGGTGTTACTGCAGTACTAAATGAATTTGATATCAGAAAAGCTCGTGATAAAGTTTATGATGCAATAAAAAATATCAAATTTGAAAATATGTACTTCCGAAAAGATATTGCTGCTAAAGCACTGAAATAAAAATTGAATCAACAATAGAGTTCAGATGATCCCTCTTCACATACACTCCAATTATTCATTATTAAACGGTGCCTGCAGTATTGAAGAGCTTATAAGTAAAGCTTTCAATTTAAAATTTAGTTCTTTGTGCTTAACCGATACAAATGGCATGTACGGACTAATAAAATTTTATAAAGAATGTACTAATGCCGGAATAAAAGCTTTGCTAGGCGCTCAACTAGATGAATCAATTGATCAAAATAAGTATGTAATTCTAATTGCAAAAAATAATGCTGGATTTAGTGACTTATGCAGGAT
>JAIMAZ010000008.1 GCA_023511695.1 Ignavibacterium sp. | reverse complement strand
AAAACTTTACTTTATTGTGGAGACGAAAGATGTAAATTCTGAAAAAGGTCTCCGGGATGAAGAAAAATATAAGATTAAACATGCTGAAAAGTTCTTTGACGGCAAATTGAAAATCAAATTCAAAAAGCAATTCTCGAACGATAAAATACTTGATTTAATTCAAGAAATTTTCACAATGTAAGAATATGCTAATAGTTATATATAATCTACAATTTTAATAAATCTGATTACTTATCAAAATTGTATTCAAAAAGCAATTAAATTTGCTTCACTTCAATCTTAAACGGTACTTTTAATTTTTCCCATTCGAGTCTTACTACGGCAGAATAATCTGAAGTTTTGGTAATAGTATAAGTAAGCCATTCCTGATGAGTAATACTTTTTTCGGGCTTAACTTTAATTCTTAAAGCATCCTGTGCTTCATTGTATTCGAAAGCTCCCCATTGATCGGCAACTTTATTAAATATCAGCGTCCATTCATTTTTTCCCGGAATTGCAAAGAAACTATAAGAACCGGCTTTTAATAATTTTCCTTCAATATAAACATCAGTGCTGAAAATGAATTTGGTTGCTTCGTTTGCGCCAGCACGCCAAACCTGATTGTAGGGTACTAAACCACCCCAGATTTCCCTTCCTTTTACACCCGGACGACTGTAAATTATTCTTACTTCTGTAAAGCCAACAACCTGCATTACTTCTGCTTTTGGACTTAATCTTACTTTTTCTTCTTTATTCTGTGCAAATAAAGCAAATGTTAATAGCACAAAGAAGAAAATGAAAAAATTTTTTTTCATACTCATACCTTTTTGTTTATGAATTCCTGAATTGAATTTACAACAACATCAATATCTTCAAAAGAATTATAAAAATGTGGTGATAATCTTATGTATCCTTCTCTTAAAGAGCAAACAATTTTTTTATCCTCAAGAAATTTGAAAAGCTTTTCAGAGTCATCAACCTTAAAGGTTGTAATTCCAGAATAATAATTTTCACCAACTTCATCAATTAAACAACTGATGCCAGCTTCGTTTAAGCTTTTACGAAGATATTTCGTATTTGATATAACTCTTTCTTCAATTTTATCAAAACCGAAATCTCTCAGAAGTTTTAGTGATGTGTTAAAAATATAAATTCCTAAAGTATTCAGTGTTCCCCCCTGAAAAACATTTGCTGTTGATTTGAGTTTCATATTATAATTTAACAAATCCCACGCATTCTCTACTGAAAGCCAACCTAAATAAGCTGGCTTAATTTTTTGTTGTAAGTCTTCTGTAAGATAGATGAAAGCAAGTCCCTGTGCACCAAACAACCATTTTTGTGTTCCGCATGAAAGAAAATCTACATTAAACTTTTGAACATCAAAGTTCATTGCACCAATTCCCTGAATGCCATCAACACTGAGTATAATATTTCTTTCACGACAAAACTTTCCGAGCCTTTCAAGATCAATTTTATATCCGGAAAGAAACTGAACAAAACTGACTGAAATTAATTTTGTTTCCGGTTTAACATTTTCGATCAAATCTTCTGCTGTAACTATTCCGTTTTTTGATTTTACAAAATCAACTTCTACTCCGAATTTTTTCAGATTCAGAAACGGATAAACATTCGCAGGAAATTCTATATCATTAAGCAAAATTCTGTCGCCAGATTTCCATTCAATTCCTGCTGCCAGAATATTAATTCCGTTACTTGTGTTATCAATCAAAGCAATTCTATCAGGATTTGTGTTAATAAGTTCTGCTAAAAGATTTTTTGTTTCTTCATAAATTTTCAGAAAAGATTGGTAATCATCTATTCTGCTTTCTGATTTTTCCTTTAACAACTCACAGATTTTTTCTCTTACGAGTGATGAAACCGGTGCTGTTGAGGCATGATTTAGATAGATAACTCCATTTTTTATAAATGGGAATAATTGACGAACCTGTTCAATATTCATCCGAAGATACCTGCCAACTGTCTTTGAAAATATTTTAAAGAATGATTAGTTTGACATAGAGAAATTTAATTTAAACTATATCATTCCTCTCACTCCAATTTAAATATGAGGAAAAATTATGGCAAATCCTAAAGCTCCTGCTCATAGAGAATTAAAGCCCGAAGAACTTAGATGGAAATGTAATCCTGAAATTTTCGAGTTCGAATCGACAGAAGATATCGAACCTATTGAAGGAATACTTGGTCAGGAAAGAGCATTAAAGGCAATACGGCTTGGAGTTGATTTGAGAAGCCCTGGCTACAATATCTACATTGCCGGTCTTTCAGGTTCTGGTAAAGCAACTACAATTAAAAAGATGCTTGAAAAAATTACAGCTAAATGTCCGGAGCTTTACGATTATGCTTATGTAAATAACTTCAAGTATACCGATCAGCCAATGCTCTTAAAATTTCCGAAAGGAAAAGCAAAAGAATTTCGTCAGGAATTACAATCTGCAATCGAAATTCTAAAGCAGAGAATTCCTCTCGCACTTGAAAGTGATTTATATCTTACAAGAAAGAAAAATCTGATTGATGACTATAACCAAAAAGAACAGGAGTTGATGAATGCCTTTGATAATGAGTTGAGAAAGAAAGGGTTTTCACTCGGACAAATTAAAGTTGGTGAAGTTATAAGACCAGATATTCTGCCACTGATTGATGGAAATCCAATCCCAATTTTTCAGATTGAAGAACTTGTAAATCAGAACAAACTTACTAAAGAACAAGCACAGGAAATTTTCAGGAAGTATCAGGATAATCAGCAGGATCTGCAATTGCTGTTCAAAAAAGGATTAAAGATCAGTCAGGAATTTCAAGAGAAGCTTCAGCAGCTTGAACGAGAAAGTGCCGAAGTAATTGTCAAAGGAATTTTCGAAGGGTTGAAAGAAAAATATGGTTCAAATTCAGTTTTGAATTTTCTGAATCAGGTCGAAGAAAACATTCTTAATAATATTCAAATCTTTAAAGGAGTCAAACCTTTAGGCGAAACAACTCAGCAAGGTGTTGAAATAGATTACTTCAGTGATTATGATGTAAATATAATTCTTGATAACAGTGAAACAGAAGAATGTCCGGTAATTATTGAAACAAATCCGACTTATGTTAATTTGTTTGGAACAATTGAGCGTGTGAGTGATGGTCACGGAGGTTGGTACAGCGACTACACAAACATTAAAGCCGGCTCATTGCTTAAAGCAAACGGTGGATATCTTGTACTAAATGTTCTTCATCTTTTTGAAGAATCAGGAGTCTGGAAAACTCTTAAAAGAGTTCTCACTTACAATAAACTTGAAATTCAGGAATCCCCTTTCTTATTTTCAATTTCATCTACATCACTTAAACCTCAGCCAATTGATATCGACACAAAAGTTATTCTGATTGGCAGTCAGATTATTTATTCCTACCTGAGTGAACGCGAATATGATTTCAAAAAAATGTTTAAAGTAAAAGCTGATTTTGATTATGAAATTAACAGAACAGACCACAATATTCAGGAATATGCTAAGGTAATTAAGAAATTAATTAAGGAAGAAAATCTTCTTGAGTTCGATAAATCCGCAATTGCATATCTGATGGAAATCAGTGCAATCTTTGCAGGTAGACAAGATAAACTCAGTACAAGATTTTCGCGAATTGCCGATGTAATGCGTGAAGCAAGTTTCTGGGCAAAAGATGACGGGCAAAAAATTGTAAATGATTATCACGTTCAGAAAGCTTACAGAATGGCTAAAGACAGACACGGAATGCTCGAATCAAAAATTACTGAAATGTATAAAGACAATCTGATTCTTATTGATACTCAGGGTGAAAGAGTCGGGCAGATTAACGGGCTTGCTGTTTACGATGCAGATTTTTATTCGTTCGGAAGACCTACAAGAATTACTGCAACTGTTTCACTTGGCAGCGGTGCAATAATAAATGTTGAACGCGAAGCCGGAATGAGTGGAAGACATTACAACAAAGGGGTTTTAATAATCTCAGGATACTTTCGTGAGACTTTTGGTCAGGATATGCCTTTATCATTTAATGCAAATCTTGTTTTCGAGCAATCATATGGAATGGTTGAAGGTGACAGTGCCTCGTGTACTGAAATTTTCGCTTTACTATCTGTGCTTTCAAATCTGCCTCTGAAACAATCAATTGCTGTTACCGGCTCGCTCAATCAAAAAGGTGATGTGCAACCAATTGGCGGAGTGAATGAAAAGATTGAAGGATTCTATGACATTTGTAAATTACAGGGATTAACAGGAACACAGGGAGTAATTTTTCCTGTTCAGAACATAAGAGATTTAATGCTTAAGGAAGAAGTTATTGATGCTGTTAAGAGAGGAGTTTTTCATCTCTATCCGATTTCCCGCGTTGAGGAAGGAATAGAAATATTAACTGGAGTAAAAGCCGGAAGGAAAACAGCCAAAGGTTACGAAGTTGGTTCTGTCTTTTACCTAGTAGAAAAAAGGATAAAAGAACTTTATGAAAAATCCCGACAGATAAGAACTCAGAATAATCATCAACAAAAAAAGAAGAGTAAGAAATAATGCCTGAAGCAGTGGAACATATCGCAAAGACAAAAATACTTGCAACAATCGGTCCTGCCACATCATCTGCAGAACAGATTAAGAATTTAATTTATGCCGGAATAGATGGAATAAGATTAAACTTTTCTCACGGCGATTATAAATTTTTCGAAGAAGTGTATAACAACATTTACCTTGCCTGTGTTGATGAAAAAACTCCACTTGCTGTGCTGATTGATTTACAAGGACCTAAAATCAGAATTGGCGATTTGGCTGAGCCATCAATTCAATTAAATGAAAATGACATAATCGAAATTACAACGGAAAAAATTTTAGGAACTAAAAATAAGATTTCAACAACATATCAATATCTTCCGCGTGATTCGGAAATTGGTAACTTAATTCTCATTGATGATGGACTAATCCGTTTATCTATAGTTGACAAAACTGAAAATTCAGTTATATGTAATGTTATAAATGGTGGAATTCTGAAACCAAGAAAAGGAATGAATCTTCCCGGAATGAAATTAAGTACCCCATCAATTACTGAAAAAGATTACGAAAATCTTGAGTTCGCTCTAAAACATCGGGTCGATTTCATTGCGCTCTCTTTTGTACGAAGTGCTGAAGATGTAATTGAACTTAAAAACTGGTTGCTTATGAAAGGCAAAGAAATTCCGGTAATTGCTAAAATTGAAAAGAGAGAAGCTGTTGAACAAATCGATGAAATATTAAAAATCGCCGATGGAATTATGATTGCGCGCGGTGATTTGGGAGTAGAGCTTCCGCCTCAGGAAGTTCCGATTTTACAAAAATCAATAATTAAAAAATGCAATGCTGCCGGTAAAATGGTGATCACAGCAACACAAATGCTTGAATCAATGATTAACTCGCCGATTCCAACAAGAGCCGAAGCATCAGATGTTGCGAATGCTGTGTGGGATGGAACAGATGTAGTTATGCTTAGCGGCGAAACTTCAGTAGGAAAATTTCCTGTCAGAACCGTCCAAATAATGAATGATATTCTGAAAAATGCTGAAGAGAATTTTTTCATAAGGAAGGACATTGATTTTTTAACTCCTGAATCACTACAGGAAAGATTATTTGATTCAGTTGGAAGAGCTGTAGTGGCAATCAGTCAACAGATTAATGCACAGGCAATTGTTGTGTTTACAGAAAAAGGAAGAACAGCAAGATTGATTTCCAAATACAGACCTAAAGCAAAGATTATAGCTGTGTCAAATAATTTTAATACAATGAATAATCTTTCTCTGCATTGGGGAGTTATTCCCATTTTTTCTGAAAAAATTGATAAAGAACATATCGCAATTGAAGAAGCAAAAAATTCAATACTTAATTCAGGACTTGCTAAAACCGGTGATCTACTTATATTTACAGCAGGCGCACCATATTCCGAAAAAAGCAGAACTAATTGGATAAGATTTGAGGTGATGTAATATGAGAACTTCTGAATTAAAAGAAGCTAAATGGTGGAAACCTACAGACAGAGGAAAAATTCTCTGTACACTCTGTCCAAGATATTGTGAAATTGGTGAAGGACAACCGGGTTTCTGCTATATTAGACAAAACATAGGTGGAAAACTTTATTCCATCGGTTATGGCAGACCAACTGGATTTGCAATTGATCCTATTGAGAAAAAACCTTTGAATCATTTTCTGCCAGGAACTTCCATACTTTCATTCGGAACAGCTGGATGTAATCTCGGCTGCAAATTCTGTCAGAACTGGTCAATCAGCAAAGCAAAACTTGATGAAACATATTCTGTTGAAGCTTCGCCTGAAGATGTAATTGCTCTTGCAAAAAAATATCGAACTCCATCAATTGCATATACCTATAACGATCCAACTATCTTTGGCGAGTATGTAATTGATATTTCAAAACTCGCCCGCGAAGAAGGAATAAAAAATGTAATGGTAACTGCCGGTTACATTGATAAAGAAGCGCGAAAAGAAATTTATCAATACATTGATGCTGCTAATGTGGACTTAAAAGGATTCACCGAGCGATTTTATTTTAAGAATACTTTCTCTCATCTCGATTATGTGCTTGATACAATTTACTGGCTTAAACACGAAACAAGTGTGTGGATTGAATTAACGACTTTATTAATTCCAGGTGAAAATGATTCTGATGATGAGATCAAACAGGAATGCCGATGGATACTTAAAAATCTTGGCGATTCTGTTCCTTTACATTTTACAGCTTTTCATCCTGACTTTAAGATGAAAGATAAATCTCCAACTCCGCATTCAACATTGCTTAGAGCGAAGAGAATAGCTGAAACAGAAGGAATAAAATATTGCTATGTTGGAAATGTACTTGATGCTAAAAATCAATCAACATTTTGTGAAAAGTGTGGTTCACTCCTTATAGAAAGAAACTGGCACAACATAAAATTTCATCACTTCGACAAAGGCAAATGCACCAAATGTGGTTTTCAAATTCCAGGTATATTTAACTAAACAGGAAATTTTGTTATGGAAAATCTAGAAGGAAAAATTATTCTTATAACCGGAGCTTCTTCTGGTATTGGCGAAGCTTGTGCTAAGAAATTTGCTGAACTAAAAGCTAATCTTATTATCACAGCACGAAGGAAAGAAAGAATAGAAAAACTATCAAATGAATTATCTCGTAAACATAATATTAAGGTTTTGCCTATCAGTCTTGATGTCAGAAATTTTAATTCAGTAAAATCGTTTTACGAAAATCTTGCGCCCGAGTGGAAAGCGATTGATATTCTTGTTAATAATGCCGGATTAGCCAGAGGATTAGACAAATTTTACGAAGGCAAAATTGAAGACTGGGATGAAATGATTGATACAAACATAAAAGGTTTACTGTTTGTGTCGAGAGTTGTTGTTCCCCAGATGGTTGAAAGAGAATACGGACACATAATTAACATTGGTTCAACAGCCGGACACGAACCATATCCAATGGGCAATGTTTATGTTGCAACCAAGTTTGCAGTAAAGGCATTAAGTCAATCTTTCAGAATTGATGTATTGGAAAAAGGAATAAAAGTTACAAGTGTAGATCCCGGAATGGTTGAAACTGAATTCAGTAAAGTAAGATTTCACGGTGATGAACAACGCGCAAAGAGAGTTTACGAAGGTCTTCAACCATTAACACCTGATGATGTTGCTGATGCAGTAATTTTTGCAGCAACCAGACCAAGACATGTTAACATTAATCAGATTGTCCTTACTCCTTTAGCACAGGCATCTTCAAATTTTGTTTATAGAAAGAAATAATCATTTATTGAAAGAAGCTGAGATCACCAGCGCCTTCTCTGATAATGACCGGTTCTTCACCGCTTAGATCAATAACGCTTGAAGGCTCTGCAATCAGATTGCTTGATGCAAGCATTAAATCAACCTGTGAATTGAATACATTTTTAATTTCATAAGGATCTAAAATCGGATCACCTAAACGATTGGTCGTGCTAGTACTTACAATAGGATTTCCAAGCCCTGATACCAGAAGCTTGCATACATTATGATCAGGCATTCTTATTCCAACGGTTTTTCTTTTACTCCAGAGTTTTTTAGGAACTTCTTTAGCAGCCGGCAGGATAAAAGTATATGGTCCGGGCAAAAGCTTTTTCATAGTTTTAAATGCATAATCCGAAACCTTTGCATATTTACTAATGTCTTTGAAGTCGGAAAAAATAAAACTAAAAAGCTTTGTGTTAGTTTCATTCTTTATTGACAGCAATTTTTCAATTCCATCTTTGTTGTAAAGATCGCAACCGATTCCATAATATGTGTCGGTTGGAAATATTACGATTCCGCCTTCACGGAGAACATCAATAGCTTTGTTTATGTACCTGATTTGAGGGTTAACAGGATGTAATTCATAGAATTCCATAGTTCATCCTTTCTAAATTTAGGAAATAACAGATAAGCTTAAGATTTTGATTATAAATTTATCAGTTCTTAAATAATTGTCAACATCAATCGTTATTTTTATTTGAATATTTTTTTAAAAAGTTGTTTAGATTATTTCCTGATTTAGATTAAACTTTCTATATTTGTTCCTCAAAATTGGAATTTTAATAAGGAGTAAGAAAAATGTCGAGAAGATGTCAGGTTACAGGGAAAGGACCTGTTTACGGTAGCAGTATTTCGCATGCTCACAACAAGACTAACAGAAGATTTTTACCAAATTTACAGAAAAAGAGAATCTGGGTTCAGGAGCTTAATCGTTTTGTAACCTTAAAGCTTTCAGCAAATGCGATTAAAACCATAAATAAAAATGGCACTGCTCAAATTGCAAAACTTATTAGAGAGAATAAGATTAAAGTAAGATAATCTTAATCAAATATTTTTTGTTACAAGGGAAGCTTTTGCTTCCCTTTTTTTGTAACATTGGAATAGCTCTCAACTTTGGCGAATTATCAAAAATATTTTCATTTAACTATCCAATCTTCCATTCATGAACAGATTTTTTCATGGGTTTGATTATAAAATTATCTTTTCAACTTTGTACCATCGTGATCTAGTGGCTGTTGTTTAGATTCTGCTGCAATGAACCAATTATCAAAGGAAAACTATAAAATTTACTTTTTTAGTCAGCTGCTATGTATTGAAGAGTTTTAGTTTTTCAGCAAACTCAGCTGCAAATTTTTTAATCAACAAAGTAACATCATTATTGCCGGTAGCATTCTGATAAGAATCAGCAAGCTTAACAAGAATCTGATGATAGTGTATATTCATATCATCAACCAACATTTCTTTCGTCCATAAGTCTATGCCCATTGTAACTGAATCCTGTTTGTCCCAGATAGAAAGCATAAGCGTTTTAGCTTCCCTTTTACCTTTGAAGTCAGCATCATCAGCTTCCCATTCAATTTTCTGTGGAAGATTTTTATCATCAAGTTGTATTGTAAAAATTATTTGGGATGTTTTACTCATAAAATTTTCCTTCTAATACCTCTGGTACTTTGCAAATTTATTTTTAACCATTTCATCATTAATGTTGATGAATTTTCCTTTTGAGTCTTTCAACCAGATTTCACCAAGATATCTGCCGTATTTTTCTTTTGCGTCTTTAATGGTTTCGATTATGATTTCTTTATTTAAAATCAGACTCTTTAAAAAATCTCTTGAAGCAATTCCTCTCGTTCTTTCTTTACCTTTTAATTCTGGTGCGTTAATTCTGTTCAGTCTTATTTTTTCTCCATGAATCCAGGTGTGAAGTCCTAAGTCAATATCAATTGTACAAGTATCGCCATCGTAGACTGAAACTACTTTTGCTTTATAATGATATAATTGTTTATCCATAATTGCTTCCTTTTATTTTCTTAAAGTGCTCTTTATTTTATTGCACCAAAATTGGAAGATTAAATTGAAAATAAAAATTCTTCTTGTATTGCTTTTTTTACTCAACACTATAATTTTCAGTCAGATTCAGTTTAGTGCAGGCACATTTGTTGGCGCTACTTCGTTCAGTAGTACATCTCCTTCTGTAGGTGGATTTGCAACAGGTTTATTTATCGAAACTGATACTCCTTTGTTTGAAGAGGTTTTTCCGAGAATCGGTTTTACTTATATGAAAGATATAAATGCCCTTCTTCCTAACAACAGAAATCCTTATTATCCTTCTATGCTTGCTTTTAGTTTTAAAGGAGTTACTTCGCAGTATTTCGACAGCAAAATTTTTCTTGAGGAATCAATCGGTTTAATGACTCTGAATGACAGAACTTTTGTTGATAAAAACTCCTGGGAATATGGTCTTTCACTTTCGTTTCTTGCTGGTTACGATTTGAGAGATTTTAATCTGAAAGGATTAAAAACAGGAATCGCAGTTGACTATGGACTTACTTTCACGGGAACGCTTCCGACTTATTTGAATTTTATAATTCAGTTTCATTACACTTTTTGAAATGCTGCACTGATTTTTATCATTAAATTATTCTCAGGCTAGGATTATCTTTGAATCAGATTTTAACAAAATAATATGAACAGGACTTTCATAATACTTTTTGTCTTTTTTTCTTCAGGAATTCTTTTAGCTCAGGCAAAAGATGGATTTACTATTGCAAGATTAAAATATGGCGGAGGCGGAGATTGGTACAACGATCCTTCTTCCGAGGTTAATCTTCTTAAATTTGTTGCAGCAAATACAAATATTAAAACGATTCCCGAGTATAAATTTGTTGATATTCAAAGTGATGAAATTTTTTCTTATCCGTTTCTATTCATTACGGGTCACGGCAATATTGTTTTAAGTGATGAAGAAGCAAAAAGACTAAGAACTTATCTTGAAAATGGCGGCTTCCTTTACATTGATGATGATTATGGTTTAGATAAAGCAATCAGACGAGAAATGAAAAAAGTTTTTCCTGACAAGGACTTTATCGAACTTCCGTTTTCTCATAAACTTTTCAACATCTTTTATAAGTTTGATAACGGAGCTCCCAAAACACATGAACACGATAAGAAACCGCCTCAGACATTTGGAATTTTTATTGGCGAAAGAATGGCTGTGCTTTACACTTTCGAAACAAATCCAAGCGATGGCTGGGCTGATCCGGAAGTTCATCAAGATCCTGAAGAGAAAAGAATTGAAGCTCTAAAATTCGGAACTAACATAATTCTATATGCTTTAAGTCAATGAGCGGAAGTCAATCCAAATATTACAATGAAATAATAAGCAAGCTGGAAAAACTTGTAAAGAAAAATTTCTCGCTTGTTACAGCAAAAGGTTTGCTGATTTTTTTCATCATTATCGTTGCATCACTACTAGCTCTAGTTCTGTTTGAAACTTTATTCAGATTTTCTTCTTCTGTAAGAACTGTTCTGTTCTTTAGCTGGATTGGAATTGTAATCTCTTCGCTGACTTATTTTGTGCTCATTCCAATTCTTAAAATGTTTAATGTAATCCCATCAAGGAATTACTTTGAAACTGCGAAAGTTGCAGGGCTTCATTTTCCTTTTATAAAAGATGAATTACTTAACTCACTTCAATTAGTTAATACATCATCAACAATAAATCTTTATTCGTCAGATTTAATTGATGCAGCATTCAGCAATATTTACAATAAAGTTAAAGACATTGATTTTTCAGAGATCATCTCTTTCAATGAGTTGAAAAGATATGCAAGAAACTTGCTCATCATTTCTATTGCAGCTTTATTTTCAATTCTATTTATAGCCCCAATCAATTCTGCTGCGGAAAGATTTTTTAATTACGGAAAAGAATTTATTCCTCCTGCTGAATTTTACTTTGAAGTTTTTCCCGGCAATACAAAAATTACTAAAGGCGAAAGCGTTGACATAAAAATTAAAGTCGTTGGGAAAAATCCCGGCGAAATAAATTTATCAGAAAAAGATATTACTGAAACAAATTTCACCAATCACAGAATTCAAATTGATTCGAGCGGCTATTACAGATTTAGTTTGCAGAATATCAGAAACACAACTGATTATTTTGTTTTTGCAAAAGATATTAAAAGTGAATCTTACAAAATTGAAGTTACTGATCATCCTGTTATAAAACTTCTGGATGTAAAAATTATTCCTCCAGGGTACTCAAAACTTCCTGTTGTCGAGCAAAAAGATAACGGTAACATAACAGCACTCAAAGGTTCGCGTGTTGAATATAAATTAATTTCAAGCAAAGAAATCAGAAGCAGTAAAATTCTTTTCAGTGATTCTACTGAAATAAAATTAAACACTGATAATAATCAGGCAAGCGGTTCAATAAGAATAACAGGTGATAAAAATTATCAAATTATAATTACAGATTTGAATGACAACAATAATCTTCAACCTGTTCTTTACAGTATCAAATCGCTCGAAGATGCATATCCTTCCATTGAATTGAATTTTCCCAAAACAGATATGAATCTGCCTGAGGATAATCGTGTTCCTATCAACTTGAACATTTCGGATGATTTCGGTTTTACAAAACTGATACTTTATTACAGACTATCATCTTCAAGCTATGAAAAGCCGCAGGAAAATTTTCGTCAGTTGGAAATTTCATTTGATAAAAACAATAAAGAACAATTTGTTGATTATATCTGGAATCTTACAAAACTCTCGCCTGCAGTAAATGATGTTTTTTCATTTTACATCGAAGTATTTGATAACGACAATGTAAGTGGTCCGAAATCAGCAAAAACTCAAACAATAAATCTTCGTGTTCCTTCACTTGATGAAATTCTTGCACAGGTTGATAAAACTCACGATGATGTTATGAAAGAACTTCAGCAGACTGTTAAAGAAGCTCAGGAATTGAAAAAAGATATCGAGCAGATTAATCGCGACCTTAAACAGGATAAAAAAGAATTAACCTGGGAAGAAAAACAAAAGATTGAGAAGGCACTCGATAAGTTTGAATCACTTCAGGATAAAATGCAAAGCATATCCGATAAATTGAAAAGTGTTCAGAATGAACTTCAGCAGAATAAATTACTCTCGAAAGAAACTCTTGAAAAATATATGCAGCTTCAGCAGTTGATGGAAGAGATGACGAGTGATGAATTGAGAAAAGCATTGGAGCAAATGCGCCAGACATTAGAACAGCTGAACAGAAATATGACTCAGGATCAGATGAAAAATCTGGAGATAGATGAAGAAAAGTTCAAAAAAAGTATTGAGCGAACGATGAATCTTCTTAAGCGAATTCAGATTGAACAGAAGATTGATGAAATCTTGAAGCGAACTGAAAGAATGAATGAAAAACAGGAAGAACTTAGTAAGCAAACTGAAAAAAGTAATCCTAATGATCAGCAGCAGAATGAAAACCTGAGCAAGCAGCAGGAAGAAATAAGCAAGGAATTGCAAAATCTGGAAAAGACAATGGATGAACTGAAAGATAAAATGCAGGATATGGCTGATGTTCCCAAAGAAGAACTTGATAAGTTGATGGAAGAATTTGAAAAACAGCAAAATGAACAACTGTCTAAACAAACATCTCAAAATCTGAAACAAGGTCAGAAGCAAAGTGCACAAAAGAATCAAAAACAGTTAAGCAGCAACATGCAGCAAATGCAACAGATGATGCAGCAGATGAAAGATCAGATGATGCAGCAGAATCAGATGCAAACATTTACTGATATGATGAGAATAATTGATAATCTACTTTCACTTTCAAAGAAACAGGAAGAGCTGAAAAATCAATCACAGAAACTTGATCCGAATTCATCGCAGTATCAGACACTTGCACAACAGCAAAATGAAATAAAGAATAATCTTAATAAACTTTTAGATCAGCTTGCTCAACTTTCACAGAAAACTTTTGCAGTAACTCCGGAAATGGGTAAAGCACTCGGATTGGCAAACAAGAATATGGAACAATCTCTTAGCAATATGCAAAATCGCAATCCGAAAAATTCTGCAATGTTCCAACAAGAAGCTATGGGAAATATGAATCAGGCAGTGATGATGATGAAAAGCCAGCTCGAATCAATGATGCAGGGCGGAAGTGGTCAGGGTGGAATGATGTCGTTGATGCAGCAGCTTCAACAGCTTTCCGGACAGCAAATGACTTTGAACAATATGACTCAAATGCTTCAGCAAATGCAGCAAGGCAATCTTACTCCGGAACAGCAAGCACAACTTCAGCGGCTTGCGCAAGAACAGCAGTTAATTCAAAAATCACTTGAACAACTTAACAAAGAAGCACGCGAATCCGGTGAATCAAAAAAAATTCCTGCTAACCTTGAAAACATTGCAAAGCAAATGCAGGAAGTTATTACAGATATGCAAACAGAACGATTAACGGATGATTTAATTCAGAAACAGGAAAGAATTTTATCTAAGCTGCTCGATGCTCAAAGGTCAATTAACGAAAGGGATTTTGAACAGGAACGAAAATCTGAAACCGGAAAAAATATAGTTCGGCAAAGTCCTTCTGAACTCAATCTTCTTAAACAGAAAAGAGATTCACTTAAAGAAGAACTTGATAAAGCAATGCGTGAAGGTTATAGCAAAGATTATGAAGAGCTAATCCGCAGATACTATGAACTTATTCAGCAGGAAGTTAAGCCAAATTGATAAAAGTTTGATTTACTTTTCAATTCATACTATTTTCAGACCCGAAGAAACCTTTCTTTATGCAAATGAGTGACATTTTGGGAAATGACAAAGTCCGCGAATTATTATTAGAACATTTCGACCATCAAACGCTTTTGCAATTTGGTGATTGGAAAGAATTATTTTTAAGCTACTTTGATGCAGCTCAGGAATTGTTATTAATACTAAATTCAGATGGATATGTTACAGCAGTAAACAAAGCAGGCAGCCGCGAGCTTGATTATCCGCCTTCAGAAGCAATTGGTAAACACTTTACTGAATTCATTGATTCTGATAATCTAGCTTCAGCAACTGATATGATTAACAAAGCATTAAAAGAAGGTTCTTCTTCTCTTGAAGTAAATCTCATTTCAAAGTTCGAAGTTCCTAAACTTTTTATTCTGAATTTAAGAACTATAAGAAATGGCGATAATATTATCGGATTGCTTGGAACCGGAAAGAATATTTCTTATCAGAAAAAACTTGAAAGTGAACTGAACGATTTAAAACCAAAAATGATTGAGCTGGAAAGATTAATTAATCTTGAACGCTCAAGAGTTCTTCAGCAAAGATCAGTTCTTGAAGAACTTAACAGAATGAAAAATGAATTTATGTCTAACATTTCTCACGAACTCAGAACACCGCTTGCATCAATAGTTGGATTTTCCGAAACAATTGCTTCTGATCCGAATATGCCAGACGAAATGAAAATTGAATTTAATTACATAATTCTTAATGAAGGTAAAAGACTTGCAAGATTAATAAACGAAGTGCTTGAACTTTCGCGAATGGAAACTGGTAAAATTGTTCTTAACAAATCAAAAATTGATATTGTGAGAACACTCAGAAAAGTTATTGATGAATTTGTAACTCAGGCAGTAGAGAAAAATATTACTTTGAGTGTCGAACTTCCTGATAATCAGATAATGATTGAAGCTGATGATGAAAGATTAAGTATGGCTTTACGTGCAGTTGTTAATAATGCAATCAAGTTTACAAATGAATTAGGGCGTGTAAAAATTATATTAAATAATCTTTTCAGAGAAGTAGAAATAATCGTAGCTGATACAGGAATCGGAATTCCGCAGGATCAGCTGCCCAATATTTTTCAGAAATTTCATAAGGCAACACGCCCCATTGAAGAAGCAGAAGGCGTTGGGGTAGGATTGGTTTTTGTAAAACAAATTGTAGATTTGCATAAAGGATTAATCAATATTCAAAGCGAAGAGCATAAAGGAACTACTGTAATTATTCGATTATTAAAAAATATAAAGGATAAAAATTAATAGGTTCTAAATTGGAAAAACTTATTTTTATTGTTGACGACGAGCAGGCTATTTCCAAACTCTTAACTTATTGGGTCAGAGATAAGTGGAAATACAATGCTGAATCATTTGCCACAGGGGAAGATGTTCTTAAAAACTTACACAAACGTCCGGATGTTGTTCTGCTTGATATTATGCTGCCTGGTTTGGACGGAATTGAAACCCTCAAAAGAATAAAAACATTTGATGAAAACTTGCCTGTAATTATGCTTTCTGCCCAAGGCAGTATTGAAGTGGCTGTTGACTCACTGAAATTTGGTGCTTATGATTATTTCACCAAACCGATTGATCAACAGAAACTTGAGCTTGCAATTAAAAATGCAATTAAGAGTTACGACTTAACCAAAGAACTTCAGAACTTAAAAGAAAATGTAAAACAAACCTACAGCTTTGATAACATCATCTCTGCTGATGGTAAAATGCAGGATGTTTTCAAACTTGTATCCAAAGTTCTTGATAATGATATATCTGTTTTAATTTACGGCGAAAGCGGAACAGGAAAAGAATTAATTGCAAGAGCAATTCATTACAACGGAAGAAGAAAAGACAGACCTTTCATTGCCGTTAACTGCGCATCAATTCCCAGAGAATTGTTGGAAAGCGAATTGTTCGGACACGAACGCGGCTCATTTACCGGTGCACATCAGAGAAAACTTGGTAAGTTTGAAGTTGCACGCGGCGGAACAATCTTTCTTGATGAAGTTGGTGAACTTGAGATGGTTTTACAAGCAAAACTTCTTCGCGTAATTCAACAGAAAGAATTTGAAAGAGTTGGCGGTACAGAAATAATTAAAACTGATGTGAGAATAATATCAGCAACAAATAAAGACCTAAAGAAAGCAGTAGAGAATAAAGAATTCCGTGAAGATCTTTTCTATAGATTGAACTCATTTCCGATACATATTCCTCCGTTAAGACAAAGAAGAGGTGATATATTGATTCTTGCTGAACATTTTCTTAAAAAGTTCAATGAAAAACTTGGAAAAAGCTGTAAAGGATTTACAAGAAGAGCACTTAAACTTATTTATGATTACAGCTGGCCCGGCAATGTTCGCGAAATGGAAAACACAATCGAACGCTGTTTAATAATTTCTGAAGGTGATATGATTGATGTTGATGATCTTCCACCACATATCAGAACAGAAGATTATCCGGCTAATTTTGATTTTGCAGGTCCGTTATTTACTGATGACACAATTATTCCGTTTGAAAAACTTAAAGAAGAAGCTATCAGACATGCACTTAAAGTTACAAATGGTAATATTGTTGAAGCTGCCAAGAAACTCCAGCTCGGCAGAGCAACTATTTATCGTCTGATGGATAAATACAATATTGAACATTAAAAATTGGGAGTAATATGTATATTGAGAAAAAAAATATTGGTGATGTATTGATTGAAACGATAAATCTGCATCGTGCTACTCTTCGGGAAGCAGAAGAGTTTAAACAGCAGTTAACTTCAGACATTGAACTTGGAAACAGAAAAATAGTAGTAGATCTTTCTGCTTGTGAATTCATTGATTCAACTTTTCTTGGTGCGCTTGTAGTATCACTGAAGAAAGTAACTAACCTTGGCGGTGATTTACGATTAGTTGGATTTCAACCGGCAGTAAAATCGATGTTCGAACTTACACGAATGCACAGAGTATTTGAGACTTTTGGTTCCGTTGAAGAAGCTGTCGATAGCTTCGGCAAATAAAATTTCTCATTTGATTTATTGAAGACATTATAATGAAAGATGCTGATAAGAAATCTATTTTAGTAATTGACGACGATGTTACAATCCGTAAACTTATAACCCACCATCTCAAGCTTAACAACTATAACACATTTGAAGCACAAAATGCTGAAGAAGCATTTCAGATTTTAAGTAAAGCTCATATTGATCTGGTGCTATCTGATGTTACAATGGATGAAATGGATGGATTTGAATTCTGTGAGAAAGTAAGAAGCAATGAGAAACACAGATTTTTACCATTCGTTTTCGTTACTGCAAAAAATACTCTCGAAGATAAATTCAAAGCTATTGAATCGGGCGGCGATGATATAATTACAAAACCTTTCGATATCAAAGAGCTCATCTTAAAAGTTCAGGCATTATTAAAGCGAACTGAGATTTACAGGACCTATGGTCTGAAGAAAAGCATTCAATCAACTTTTACCGAAAGAAAAACAAAAATTCTTTTCGTTGATGACGATCCGACCATAACAAAACTTTTTAAGTACAATCTTGAAAACGCTGGTTTCGAGTGTACAGCAGTCAACACAGTTGATGAAGCACTTAAATCTGCAAAAAATTTCCATCCTGATATTATCATTTCCGATATTATGATGCCCGGCACTGATGGTTATCAGTTCAGAAAAAAAATACTTGAAGATGAAGAGTTAAAATCTGTTCCATTCATTTTCCTTACTGCAAAGTCAACTGATGAAGATATTCTTGAGGGCTACGATTTAGGCATTACTGATTATGTAGTTAAAACTGCAGGGCCAAAAATTGTAATAGCTAAAGTTTCTGCAATTATCAAAAGCCTTAAAAGCGAAAGGAACAAAGCAATATCTGAACTTCATCAGGCAGCATCATCATTAGGAGCTAAAGTTGTGCCTGATAACGCTCCATTGTTCAAAGGTTACGAAATAAAACAATGGCATATTCCATATCGTGGAATTCCCGGCGGAGATTTTATTGATTACTATAAAGTTGATGATGACAATCTGTTAATAATTCTCGGCGATGTGATGGGTAAAAAATGGGGCGCCTGGTATTTTGCTTTTGCTTATGCTGGTTATATAAGAAGTTCTGTAAGAGGAACTTTACAATCAGTTGAAGTACATTCACCAGCCGAAATTCTTAAAAGAGTTAATGATGCTGTATATCAGGATTCAAAAATTTCAGAAGTGTTCGTTGCAATTTCAGTGGTGCTGCTAAATAATAAAACTTTAGAGCTTAAATATTGCGGCGCTGGTGATACTCCTATTACAATCAAAGAAAAATCATCAAACGAAATAAAGAAACTTATCTCAGATGGACTGCTGATTGGTCTCAGCAAAAAAGGCGAGTACTCAGATTCTTCCTTAAAACTGAATCCCGGAGATGTAGTTCTGATGATGACAGACGGAATAATTGAATCCCGAAATAATGATGGAAAACAATTTGGTGAAACTAAGCTTGCAGAAGTTTTACAATCTGATAATTTTAATGAAAATCCTTTAGAAAAAATACAAGAAGAATTTATTGAATTTACTAATCAGAATTTTGAAGACGATATAAGTTTAATAACTATAAAAGTTAAAGATTAATGAAATTCCGCTGCCTGAAGTTTTTCTGCCTTATCTGCTAATTTTAATTGTTCAATTAACTCGTCCAACTGCCCTTCCATTATATTTGAAAGATTGTAAAGAGTTAATCCAATTCTGTGGTCTGTAACTCTGTTCTGAGGAAAATTATAAGTTCGAATTTTCTCACTTCTATCACCGCTTCTAACCTGAGATTTTCTTTGAGCAGAAATTTGTTCCATTTGCTTTCGCATTTCCATATCATAAAGTCTCGCTTTCAATACCTTCATTGCTTTTTGTCTGTTTTTAAGTTGTGATCTTTCATCCTGACACTGAACTACAATTCCTGTCGGTAAGTGAGTAATTCGAACTGCAGTTTCAACTTTGTTAACATTCTGTCCGCCTGCTCCACCTGAGCGGAAAATATCAATTTTCAAATCATTTGGATTTACTTCAATTTCAACATCTTCAACTTCCGGTAATACTGCAACTGATGCTGCAGAAGTATGAACTCTTCCGCTTCCTTCCGTTTCAGGAACACGCTGAACACGATGAACACCAGATTCATATTTTAAATCGCCGTAAACATTTTCGCCGCTTACAGACAAAACTACTTCTTTTATTCCGCCAAGACCTGTTTCATTCAAATCAATAATTTCATATTTCCAACCTCTCATTTCAGCATAACGAGTATACATTCTGAATAAATCATTTGCGAACAAGGCAGCTTCTTCACCACCTGTTCCGGCTCTTATTTCCATAATCACATTCTTATCATCATTTGGATCTTTGGGGAGCAGAAGTACTTTAATTTCTTCTTCAAGTTTTTCTCTCTGAGCATTTAATTCATCCATTTCTGCATAAGCCATGTCAACTAATTCTTTTTCAGTCGAGTGTTCAATTATTTCCTTGTTGCCTTCAATATCTTTAAGAATTTTAACATATTTTTCATATACTTTTACAACATCCTCAATCTCGCTTTTTTCTTTGTTCAAAGCGATCATTTTCTCAGGATTGTTTATATACTCAGGATTCGAATACAATTCGTTAATCTGATCGTATCTTTGTTTAACTTTTTCAAGTTTATCTAAAAAATTCATCAGCTTTCTCTAATTTTGGTGCGCAAATATAAAAAAGTGAGCACTCATTTTCTAAGTTATTCAAAGGTATGTGATGAAATTAGCCGAACAAATCAAATCAGTTCAGATAATCTTTTTGGCATTGTTAGCAAGTCAGATAATGTTTCTTTTTATTTCGGTTTTTCTTGTTCAATCGGGAAATGTTAAACCGAATGATGAATTATTTCTCATTTTATTCATTGTTGATTTGATGATAATTACTCCTGCAATCGTTCTAGGACCAATGATATATCGAGGTTTTATTGAACGTGCAAATACAAAAAAATTAACAGAAGAAAAATTTATTCTTTATCGTCAGGGAGTGATTATAAAATTGGCTTTGGTTGAAGCGCCAACAATTTTTTCGATAGTTGGTTATCTGTTAACTGGCTCAATAATATTCCTGATTTTAGCAATTGGGGTTTTAATTTTGTTCTTCTTTCATAAACCAACTTTAGAAAAATTTACAGAAGATTTTAATATTCCATTATCAGAGTTAGAATAATTTGAACATAATTTATTTTTAATCTGTTTAAATCATAAAAAAGACTAAAGATGAAAAAATTTGATATACCACAGTTTTACCGAAGTTCATTCATTACGAAAATTAAAAATACCCGTAAAGATCTTGATCCGCGCAAGAAAGATTTTTCGCCGACTAAACTTGATTTCGGTCCGGTAAGATTTTTACTAGCACGCCATTTTGGCTTTTGTTACGGAGTTGAAAATGCAATTGAGATAGCTTACAAAACAATTGAAGAAAATCCTGATAAGAGAATTTTCCTGTTAAGTGAAATGATTCACAATCCAGGCGTTAACTCAGACCTCCAGAAACTTGGTGTGCAATTTCTGATGGACACAACAGGAAAATCTTTAATTGATTGGAATGAATTAACTAATGATGATATAGTAATTATTCCGGCATTTGGTACAACACTCGAAATCGAACAAAAGTTAAATGAGCTTGGCATTGATCCATATCGTTACAATACAACCTGTCCGTTTGTTGAAAAAGTATGGAATCGAAGTGAACAACTTGGCAAACAAAACTACACCGTTATTATCCATGGCAAACACTATCACGAAGAAACACGGGCAACTTTTTCACACAGTAAAACAACTGCTCCTTCAGTAATTGTAAGAGATTTAAACGAAGCTAAGATACTTGCCTCTTTTATATTTGATGAAAAACCTGCAGATGAATTTTACCTGATATTTGCCGGACGATTTTCCGAGGGCTTTGATGTAAAGAAACATCTTTCTAAAGTTGGAGTTGTTAATCAGACTACAATGCTTGCAACTGAAACTCAGGAAATAGCCGATTTACTTAAAGAAACTATGATTAAAAAATTTGGAATTGAAAATCTTAAAGAACATTTTGCAGATACACGCGACACACTTTGTTATGCAACAAATGATAATCAGGAAGCAACCTATGCTCTTCTGGATGAGCCCGCAGATTTTGCAATAGTGGTTGGAGGTTACAATAGTTCAAATACTTCACACATAGTTGAATTGTGTGAAGAGAAACTTCCTACATATTTCATTTCATCGGAAGAAAAAATTCTTTCAAATACTACCATCAAACATTTTGATATTCACTATCATCAGGAAAAGGAAACAAACAACTTTATTCCTGCAAAAGAAAAAGTTGATATAATTTTAACCAGTGGTGCAAGCTGTCCGGACGCAGTAGTTGAAGCAGTATTAAGAAAAATCCACTCATTCTTCCCAAACGCAAAAAATGTTGAAGAAGTTGTGGATGAGGTTATTAATAGTTAAGAGTTATTCGAATCAATAAAAATATTTTTTTTAATAATCACTGTACTATTAAGCTAAGTTTTGAAGCCGATGTTTGATATTCTTTAATCAATCTTTCCATCAATTCTTTTACAGTCGGAATATCTTTAATTAATCCGGCTACCTGACCAGCTTCCATTTCACCTTCAATTTCATCACCTTCAAAAATTCCGGCGCATTCTCTTTTACTGCCAAGAAGATCTTTCAATTTAATTTCATCCCAACATTCATCTTCAGCTTTAAGTGCCCGGAATGCAAAATCATTTTTTAACATTCGGACTAAACCAATTTTTCTGAAAGCGAGAACAGTATCGTTATCCTTCGCTTCAACAATTTTCCTTTTATAATTTTCGTGTGCAGAAGATTCAACAGTTGCGGCAAAACGGGTTCCTATTTGAACACCTTCTGCACCCAAAGCCAATGCAGCAAGAATTCCTCTTCCATCAGCAATTCCACCAGCAGCAATAACGGGAATTTGCAGAACATCAACAAGTTGTGGAATCAATACAAAAGTTGTTATCTGATCAGCACCATTATGTCCGCCAGCTTCAACTCCTTCCCCAACAACTGCATCACAACCTGATTCCTGAGCTTTAAGTGCATACTTAAGATTTGCTACAACATGAATTACTTTGCAACCATTTTCCTTCAACATCGGTGTGAAGGTTTTTGGATTACCGGCAGATGTGAAAATTATTTTTATACCTTCGTCAAGACAAACTTTTATAAGCTCATCAGCATCTTTTCTTAGTAACGGAATGTTTACCCCAAATGGTTTATCTGTCGCTGATTTGCATTTCTGAATATGTTCACGCAACAAATCTGGTTTCATTGAGCCGGAACCAATTAGTCCCAATCCACCGCAATTTGAAACTGCCGAAGCAAGTTTCCAACCAGAAACCCAAACCATTCCTGCCTGAATGATTGGATACTCGATATCTAACAATTCTGTAATTTTCGTTTTGAATTTCATAACCTAAAAAGACTTAATATTCAGCACAAAGATAGATAAATCGCTTAAAAGATTTATTGTATATCATGGAGAGATTGGCTAAGTTTGTAACCTGAAAATCAACAATAGCATACAATAATTAGATAAAAGGAATAACGAGTTATGTCATTTTTCTTCACTTCCGAATCAGTTTCTGAAGGACATCCTGATAAAGTTTGCGATGCAATTTCTGATGGAGTTCTTGACGCAATTATTAAAGAAGACCCCGATGCAAGAGTTGCTTGCGAAACATTCGTTACTACCGGATTGGTTTTAGTCGGCGGAGAAATTACAACCAAAGCTTATGTTGAAATTCCCGAGGTTGTAAGAGCAACAATTAAAAAGATTGGTTATACAAGCGCAGAGTATAAATTCGATGCAGAATCATGCTCAGTACTTAATGCAATTCATTCACAATCACCCGACATAGCAATGGGAGTTGATAAAGGTGGTGCAGGTGATCAGGGCTTAATGTTTGGTTATGCTTGCGATCAAACACCTGAATTGATGCCAATGCCAATTATGTTCGCTCATAAACTTGTAAAAAGACTTGCCGATATAAGAAAAAGTTTTGATGGTTTTATGCCTTATCTTCGACCAGATGCTAAATCTCAGGTTACAATTGAATACGACGACAACTGGAAACCAATGCGTGTAGATACTGTTGTAGTTTCAACTCAACACGATCCTGATGTTACTCAGCAAAGAATTAGAGAAGATGTTATTGAAGAAGTTGTGAAGAAAGTTATTCCGGCTGAAATGCTCGATGATAAAACAAAATATTTTGTTAATCCAACCGGAAGATTTGAAATCGGCGGACCTCACGGCGATAGCGGTTTAACAGGCAGAAAAATTATTGTTGATACTTATGGTGGCTGGGCTCCACACGGCGGCGGAGCTTTTTCAGGAAAAGATCCTTCAAAAGTTGATCGCTCTGCTACTTATGCAGCAAGACACATTGCTAAGAATGTTGTTGCTGCCGGCTTAGCAAAAGAATGCCTCGTTCAGGTTGCTTATGCAATCGGTGTTGCTGAACCGGTTTCAATCTTCGTTAATACTAAAGGAACCGGTGTAATTCCAGATTCAGAAATCTCAAAAATGATTTCTAAAGAAGTTGACCTTACTCCTAAAGGTATTATTGAAAGACTAAAACTTAAAAGACCGATTTACCAGAAAACTTCGTCCTACGGACATTTTGGAAGAACTGAAGATGAGTTTACCTGGGAAAAATTAGACCTTGTTAATGTCTTTAAAAAATATGTTTAAAAATTATATCTTAATAATGAATTCTTATACGGATTTTATTGTTGAAGAATTTGAACTCAAGTTTTTAATAAAAATGTAAGGATAAAATAAATATGAGCACTGCAACTGAATTAAAAATTGACCTCTCACTTCCCTACAAAGTTAAAGATATTTCTTTAGCTGAATGGGGAAGAAAAGAAATAAAATTAGCAGAAGCTGAAATGCCAGGACTAATGGCATTAAGAGAAAAATACCGTGAATCAAAACCATTGAAGGGTGCAAGAATAGCTGGCTGCCTTCATATGACAATTCAAACTGCTGTTTTAATTGAAACACTTATTGAATTAGGTGCTGAAGTTCGCTGGTCATCATGTAATATATTTTCAACCCAGGATCACGCAGCAGCTGCCATTGCCGCAGCAGGTATTCCGGTATTTGCATGGAAAGGAATGACCGAAGAAGAATTTAACTGGTGTATTGAACAAACTTTATTCTTCGGTGATGAAAGCCGCCCACTCAATATGATTCTTGACGATGGTGGCGACCTTACCAATATGGTTCTTGATAATTATCCCGAACTTGTAAAAGGAATAAAAGGAATTTCTGAAGAGACAACAACCGGTGTTCACAGACTTTACGACAGAATGAGAAACGGAACTCTTCCAATTCCTGCAATTAATGTTAACGACTCAGTTACAAAATCAAAATTTGATAACAAATACGGTTGCCGCGAATCATTAGTTGACGCAATTAGAAGAGCAACGGATTTAATGCTTGCAGGAAAAGTTGCAGTTGTTGCCGGCTTTGGAGATGTTGGTAAAGGTTCTGCAGAATCTTTACGCGGCGCTCATTGCAGAGTTATTGTAACTGAAATTGATCCTATCTGTGCACTTCAGGCAGCAATGGAAGGTTATGAAGTTAAAAAGATGATTGATGCAGTTAAAGAAGCTGATATTATTGTTACAGCAACAGGCAATAAAAATGTTATTACCGAAAAACATTTTAGATTGATGAAGGATAAAGCTGTAGTATGTAACATCGGACATTTTGATATTGAAATTGATATGGCATGGTTAAATAAAAATTATGGTCATACAAAGGACACGATTAAACCTCAGGTTGATAAATACACGATTGATGGTAAAGATATTATCGTTCTTTCTGAAGGCAGACTTGTTAATCTTGGAAATGCAACCGGTCATCCTTCATTTGTAATGTCGAATTCATTTACCAATCAAACTCTTGCTCAGATTGAATTGTGGAATCATCCTGAAAGATATGAAAATAAAGTTTATACTTTACCGAAACATCTTGATGAAATGGTAGCGAGACTTCATCTTGCGAAGATTGGTGTTGAATTAGATGAACTTACACCTGAACAAGCTGAGTATATCGGTGTTCCGGTTGAAGGTCCTTATAAGCCAGATTATTATAGGTATTAATAGGAAATTAATTTTCAGTCCCGCATCAAAAAATTATTGGTGCGGGATTGTTTTTTAATATATGATATCTTTTGCAAAAAAATATATAAATGAAAAATCAAAGTTTTTTGAAGTCAAAGATCCAACGGAAAATTATGTGCTATTTGCTCCGGATGATTTTTCAAAAGATTATTTGGTTTGGTGGGATGAATTATATCAATTATGGTCAAATGAATATTCTGACAGAACATCACAAATCGATGAACAAGAGATACTCAAAAGGAAGGAAATGATTCTTAAACTTGGAATAAGAAGGTGAATTTTTTCGAGAGTACATTAAAGGACATTGATAGTTTCTGCCATATAAATTCAATTGAATATGCAATTATTGGTGGTATTGCCGTTGTTGCTTATGGGTCATTCAGAACAACTCGTGATATTGATGTTACTATTTTATGTGAGATTGAGGACTTAGAAAAAATTCATGGTCTTTTCGTAAAAGAATTTATACCAATCCTTAATGACTCTTTAGACTTTTTCAAGAAAAACTTTGTCCTACCACTAAAGCCTAAATCAGCAAATATTCGTATCGATGTTATTGCAGGTCTAACTGAATTTGATAAATTAATGATTAAACGAAAACAGCGAAAAAGTTTTGGTAAATCCACTGTATTTATTTGTTCACTCGAGGATTTAATAATTTACAAGCTCTTCGCAAATAGATTTCAAGATTTAGCAGATGTTGAGGAATTAATTAAAATCAACAAAAACCAATTAGACTTAAATTACCTCTTAAATAAAACTGCCGAATTTTCAACAATAGATAGAAAAGATATGGTTGATTATGTAGACGGTATTATTGCTGTATTTTCT
>JAIMAZ010000077.1 GCA_023511695.1 Ignavibacterium sp. | reverse complement strand
TAGCCAAACCTCGAAGGTTTCACAGATTTGGGTAAGGTGACTTACATATAAGATTTTAAGTGGTTGATATAATTCGCTGGTCCACCTGGTTGATAACCGGTTTGTAAAATAGGGGTTCCATCTGCTCTCAATAAAAATATTGTCGGAAAACCTTGAACACCAAATCTCTGTGCAAGTTGATTGTTATACATTTTGGTTTCCATTGGTAATTCGATGTTTTTAGGAAAATCAATTTTTACCAGTACAAGATTTTCCTTTGCAAATTTTTCGAATTCGCTTTGTGAGAAAACTTCATTGCTAAGTCTTTGACACCAGACGCACCAATCACTTCCGGTGAAATTAACTAATACGGTTTTATTCTCTTTCTGAGCTTTCTGTAAAGCGGTTTCAAGATTTGTCTCCCAATCCAGATTATCTGAACTATCTGCCTTCTTACAACCGACTAAAATTGCTGCAATCAGAACAAGTGATAAAAACACTTTTTTCAATTTACATCTCCTTAAATTTTTTATGATTAGATTAAAAATCCGACAATTAGTTTCTTTAAAAAAAATATTTCAATCAGCTTCAACAGTTTCAATTCGTTCAACCTTTTTGGGCTTTGGAGGTCTTTCATAAAGTTTTGCAAGTCCAAGGTATTTCAGGTGAAGGTCATCAGTTATCTGATCCCAAGTAAATCTCCAGGTCCAATTTCCACCAAGTTTACCTGGAAAATTCATTCTTGCTTCACCGCCCAGATTTAGAATATCCTGCATTGGAATAATAACAAGATTAGCAACAGAAGCGTAAGCCAACCTGATTAGCTCATATACTACATCATCTCCGTAGTAATTAAGATACTTCTGCATATGTTCGTAAACATCGGAATTCTTATCATGTTTTGCTTTTTCAAAATAAGCGCGTGTTGTATCGTTATCGTGCGAACCGGTATAAACCACGCAGTTCTGTACATAATTGTGCGGAAGAAATTTTGTTTCCATATCAGTTCCGAATGCGAACTGTAAGATTTTCATTCCTGGAAAGTTAAACATATCACGAAGTGCTTCAACCTCAGGAGTAATAACACCAAGATCTTCAGCAAGAATCGGAACATCACCAAGATGTTTTAGAATGGAATTAAATAATTTTTCTCCGGGAGCTTTAACCCATCTTCCGGTTTCGGCAGTTGGTGCATCGCCCGGAATTTCCCAAAATGCTTCGAATCCTCTGAAGTGATCAATGCGAACAATGTCAACCAGCTTAAAAAGATTTGTAAATCTTTTTCTCCACCATAGAAAATCGTCTTTCTCCATTTCTTTCCAGCGATAAAGCGGATTGCCCCAAAGCTGACCTGTTGGTGAAAAGTAATCTGGTGGAACTCCCGCAACTGTTTCAAGTTTGCCATTTTCATCAACGGTAAACAAATGTTTATTTGCCCAAAGATCAGCACTGTCGTAAGCAATAAATATTGGCATATCACCAATTATCTTAATGCCTTTGTTGTTCGCATAATCTTTTATAGAATACCATTGCTTAAAAAATTGGAATTGAACAAACTTCTGATAAAAAATTTCTTCGGCGAGTTTTTCTTTCCATACATTCATTATTTTTTTATCGCGATGAACCAATCCCTTATCCCAATCTTTCCAAACAATCCCGCCGTGAGCATCTTTAGCTTCCATAAAAAAAGCAAAATCATCAAGCCAAGCAAAATTTTCTGAGCAGAAGGAATCAAAATCACTTTCAAATTTTTTAAAGTGAGATTTGAAATTATTAAAAGCTTTTTTCAGTAAAGATTTTTTGTATTCAATTACCTGCCCATAGTCAATCTGATGTGGGTTATGCTGCGGAATAGATTTTAATTCTTCATCAGAAAGCAAGCCTTCTTCTTTTAATTTATCGGGACTAACAAGATTCGGATTTCCGGCAAAGGCTGAAAAGCATTGATAGGGTGAATCTCCATAGCCAGTTGGACCAAGAGGGAAAACCTGCCAGAGTTTCTGTCCGGCTTTTTCTAAAAAATCAACAAACTTGAATGCGTCAGTACCAAGGTCTCCAATTCCATATTTACCGGGAAGTGAAGTCGGATGAAGAAGAATTCCAGCACTGCGTACAAATTTCATAAATAATCCTTAAAGTAACTTGAAAAAATATCTTTGCAAAGATAAATGATATAAGGTTTGATTTAGAAGAGCAAAAAAAAGGCGGACATTAAGTCCGCCAGAGTTAATCAAATTATTTATATTTTAAAGTGCAAATGCTACACCTGCATTAATTCCAAGATATGTTGTAGATGAGCCCTCTGTGAAAATAATGTTATATTTCAAAGTAACATCCAGCGCTGTTTTAGGATTAAAGTTGTACATAAATCCCGCTCCTGGAGTAAATCCAAATTTGGTGCTGCTCTCATCAGAAGTATAAGTTTGTCCCAAAACCTCTACTGTAACTTTCGAACTTAAAAAATTCATTCCGGTCTCTGCAGCAACATATGGAAGGAAATTGCCTTTACCGAAAGAATATCTTAAACCAACTTGTACAGGAATCGAAGAAAATGACCACTCCCAACCAGAAGGTAGATCTTCTTTGGAACCAAATGTTGCATAACCAATTGAACCAGTTAATTGAAGCATTGGTGAAAGTTGATATAAAAATGTACCGGTACCTCCGAATCCTGTTCCAGCAGCATCACCAAAATCACCAGTTGGTAAAAATACACCACCCTGTACTGAAACGCCCATTTTGCTTTGAGCATTAGTAAATGAAACTGCGAAAAAAGTTACAAAGAGAACGAGAAGAATTTTTTCATGATTTTACCCTTGCGATTATTTAAAGATTAGTTATTTAGTACGATGCAAAATTATACATCAATAAAAAATTTGCAAATTTTATTTTTAAATTTTTAGGGTTGCCTAAGAAGGCAACCCTAAATTTTCTTTATGAATTAAAATGCAAAACTTCCTGAAAGATATGCAAAGGAACTAACGCCGCCACCGATAAGATTAAATCCTTGTCTTAATACATCATCATTAACTGTTGCATCTAAAGTGAATCCGCCAAAACGGAAACCAACACCAAGACGAACATCGCCCTGACCAAATGCAGTACGGGTATTCTCATCAACCTGAGTAGCAGAAGCTGCTGATTGATTTGTAAGTGAGAAAGTACTTGCAACATAACCTGCTCTTCCAACTAACCATTCGGTAAATTGCCATTCAGCACCAAGATTCCATGCAGGGAAAACAATTCTTGAATCTGTTAGTTCCGGGCTAACAACACCAAAAATAGGTGAAGTGGTTTGTGATTCATACATAAATGCAGGTCCGCCGGAAATTAACAAACTTCCGCTTTGATAAACCAGACCGGCACCAACACCAAGACCCATAAATGATGGTAAATCAGTTGAATTACTTCCAACTATGTAAGTTCCTGTTGAATTGTAGAACTTAACTGTAGGCACGAGTGAAAACTTACCACATAACTTGAAAAATCCACGAGCATTAAACATTAAGTTTGTTGCAGATGCTTCTTCTTTATCGCCTGTGCCCGGTGTGTAGGTAGCAGAAGGCATTGAAAGAGAAAATGCAGCAGCTAAACTAAATGATGATGAGATTTTCCCAATAGTTGATAAATTGATTCCAAACTGACTTGCACTGTTCTTGTCGCCATTTCCGGTTGCAGGTTTGAAATCATTTGTGGTTGATGCATAGGATACACCCAAACCAACAGTAAAATCACCAAGATTGTAAGAACCTAACAATGTAAAATTATTGTTCAAAGGAACAACATCTGCAGCAGGATTTGAATTAACAATTCCAACAACATTGTTCGGATCGAGATAAGCAATTGAACTGCTAGATAAGAAATCATTTCTGGTAAGAAGTGCACCTAAAGTGAATACTTTTGAAACCTGATAGTTGAATCCGACAAACTGTCCGAATCCATCTTCAGGATTTCCGTTATTTCCTCCAATATCTCCCCAGAAGAAGTTAGAATAAACTGAAGAATAAGCAGAATTATATTTAATGTTATCAGGGTCTACAATGTAAGGGTTATCACCCATACTGTATAATCTTGCATAACCTCCGTAACGATTGTCTTTTACTCCATCCTGAGCAAAGACAGATGATGAAAAAATGAAAACAAAAGAAATTAGTGATAATACCACTAATGCTTTTGTGAATAACTGAACTTTAGAAAGCTTCATATGATCTCCTTTTTGTTGTTAATAAATTTGCCAAATTTTTCGGCTGCTAAAAATTAAACAATTTTATGCCATAGTCAAGTGGGAACTAACTTATTTTTATTAAAAGGCTTAAGTATATCAATTTGAGAAAATGCTGTAGATCACAAGGATATTTTTCTTTTGGTAAAATAGAAACTCTTTGATGAGGTTTCTAACTTTAGCATCTTTATTTATGTTTGTAACAAAAATATTGGTAAAAATGAAACTTTTAAGAAATCTTTACGACTGGGTTTTGCACTGGGCTGAAACTCCTTATGGCCCAATTGCTCTTTTTATTTTAGCTTTTGCTGAATCGTCTTTCTTCCCAATTCCACCTGACGCTTTGTTGATTGCGTTAGTTCTTGGCGCAACTACAAAAGCATTTAAATTTGCTTTGAATTGTACGATTGCCTCAGTGCTTGGAGCTTTATTTGGCTACACAATCGGACATTTTCTCTGGTGGACACCTTCAAATGAATTTACTTCGATTGCTATGTTCTTTTTCAATAACATTCCCGGTTTTACTGAAAAATTATTTTTTGATGTTCAGAAAATGTATGATCAGTATAATTTCTGGATTGTATTCACCGCCGGATTTACTCCAATTCCCTACAAAGTAATTACAATTTCAGCTGGAGCGTTTAACATTGACATCATAATGTTCGTGATAGCTTCGGTAATTAGTCGTGGAGCCAGGTTCTTCCTTGTAGCATTTTTAATCTGGAAATTCGGTCCTCAGATTAGAAACTTTATTGATAAATACTTTAACTGGCTGGCAATTGCTTTTACTGTTCTTCTTATCGGAGGATTTGTAGTAATTAAATATGCAATTTAATTTTTTGAAAGGTATAAAAATGAATAAACTACTAATTGTACTTTCTTTTTGCTTATTGACAGCAATCATTCCTGCTCAGCAATATGAGCCAGTTACAAAATTTGACCCTACCAGAAATCCTGAGCAAGATTTGAAATCTGCAATTGAATACGCACAAAAGACAAACAAAAGAATTATTCTTGATGTTGGAGGTGAGTGGTGTATTTGGTGCCACAGAATTGATGCTTTTTTTGAATCACATAAAGAGATAAAAGAATTTTTAGACAAACACTTTGTTGTAGTGAAAATAAATTACAGTAAAGAAAACAAGAACGAAAAATTTTTATCAAAATTTCCTCAGATTCCGGGATTCCCTCATTTCTTTGTATTAGATAAAGACGGAAAATTCCTTCACTCGCAGGATACTGGAGTGCTTGAGAAAGATAAAGATTACGATGAACTAAAATTTATAGAATTTCTCAAGAAATGGGCTTTGTTAAAATAGAATATTATTTCTTCGTAAAGATATTTTGAAGCAGTAAAAGTAAATCATTCTTTCGAAATGGTTTTGAGAGGTAATGAGATAAACCTTTTGAAAGAAATTCCTGTTTTTCTTTCTCCATTGCGTAAGCTGTTAATGCGATTATAGGAGTTTCTTTATACTGCGGCAATTCACGGATAATCTGAGTTAGTTGAATTCCATCCAAACCCCTTCTAAGATTAATATCCATTAGTATCGCATCATATTTTTTTGCTTTAACCTTTTCTAAAGCTTCATCTGCATTGCGTGCAAAGTCAAGTGAATATATTCCTTTTAACATAAGTGAAACTACATCAATTGCAGCGGGATCATCTTCAACGTAAAGAATCTGATAATCAAGTAAAGCTATCTTCTGTTCAATTTCGCGTTGAACCCTTTCGGCAGCACTTTCCAAATCAGGGTCAAGTTTAGTTTTTACTCTCGGAAACTCGACGGTAAAAGTACTTCCTTCTCCAACTTTACTTTTAAGTGAAATTTTTCCATTAAGAAGTTCAGTATATTTTTTAACGATTGTTAATCCCAAACCTGTTCCTTCAAAACTTCTTGTAATGCCTTCGCTTGCCTGTCGGAACTCTTCCCAGATTACTGATTGATGACTTTCCGGAATTCCGATTCCTGTATCTTTTACTTCAATCGAAACAGAACTATCTGTTAACCGAACATTTAATACAACACTTCCTTGTTTAGTAAACTTAACAGCATTGTTCAGAAGATTATTAAAAATATTCTGGAATAATGAAGGATCAATTCTGCAGATTATCTCATCAGATGGTTTGTCGAATCTGTATTCAAGATTTTTCTTTTTCGCAACTGTTGAAAAAAGATTAAATGATGTTTCGAGCAAAGGAATAATATTCGCATCGGCCATTCTGATTTCAAGTTTTCCGGCCTCAAGTTTAGAAATGTTTAAGATTAGATTCAGCGTCTCAAGCAATCTTTGTCCGGAAGTGTTAATTAAATCAATCATCCGCGAAAGTTCAGGATTGTCTTTAAGTTCAGATTTAAGTACTTCAGAAAAACCAAGAATTCCGACAAGAGGCGTTCGGAGTTCGTGGCTCATATTTGCAAAGAAATATGATTTAACACGATTCATTTCTTCAGCTTTTACTTTTGCATCAATCAATTCATCAATCATTTGCTTTTTATCTGTTACATCTCTGAAGATGCTGAGAAGCAGTACTCTTTGACCAGGAAACTCTATGAATGAGTTTGACAACTCAAAGCATATCTTTTTCCCGTTCCAAAGATGAGTTTCAACTTCAAATTTTTTCTCCACAGTTCTATTAATAAATCTTTCGCGATACCTCTTTATTGCAGATTCTGAGCTATCCTGTACCTTATAAATAACATTAAGCGGCTTTCCTATTAGTTGGTTGAGTTCCATTCCAACTAATTTGCAATAAGCAGGATTAACATCTACAATAATTCCATTCTCATCAAGAAGTCTCATTCCATCTAAAGAATTTTCCCAGATTGATCTGAATCTTGATTCAGATTCAACAATCTGTTCAAGCATTAATTTCTTTTCTGTAATATCTTCTTTAACATCAATGAAGTGAGTTATTTCACCCTGCTCGTTGAAAATAGGAGAGATAACAGCTTCTTCCCAATAAAGTTCGCCGGATTTTTTCCTATTGTGAAATTCTCCGCGCCAATCATTACCTGATAAAATAGTATTCCATAAATTTTTATAATAATTTTCATCATGAGTTCCTGATTTCAGAATTCTTGGATTTTGTCCGAGCGCCTCTTCATAACTATAACCGGTAACTTCAGAAAATTTCGGATTAACATATTCAATTGTTCCGTTTAAATCTGTAATAACAATACTTGATGGGCTTTGTTCAATTGCTTTGGAAAGCTTAATTGTATTTTCTTCAATGCGTTTCCGCTCAATGAAAACACTCAGCTGATTAGCAACAATTTCAAGTAATACAAGTGTGGCATAATCGTACCTTTTGGGATTTTTATAACTCTGTACAGCCATCACTCCAATTACTTTACCACTAACCTTAATAGGAACCCCCAACCATTGTTCAGATATTGTTCCCACCACATTTGTAATTCCTTTGTCAATCAGATCCAGAATTTCTTTTTTGTTAAGCATTATTGCTTTACCGGTTTTTAGTAAATAGCCCGATAAAGATCCTTCTGCAGGCCATTCGGGAATATTGTCCATAGCATCTTCATCAATTTCAGCCCTGAACATCCCGCTCTTTTCATCATACAGTGCGATATAAAAATTTCTCACATTTACTAAAGCAGATAGCTCTTTTCGAACAATTTCAAACAATTCTTTTAGGGATTTAAAACTTACAAGTGCTTCAGCGATATTGTATTGTATATCCTTTATCAGTAAATCTCTTTTTTCAGTTGTTATATCCTTAACCGCACCAACAATTCCCGCTAAACGATTTCGTTCTTTATCCCAGATCGGATGACCAAAACTTCTAACCCAGACGATGTGTCCGTCTTTGTGGAAGGTTCTTACTTCACATTCAGCATCTTCATTCTTCAATAGCTTTTGAAATGCCTGATTATCTATTTCAATATCATCTTTATGTAAAGTTTTTCGCCAGCCGCCGATTGCAATGTACTCGTCAACTGTATATCCTGTTATTTTTTCAAATGCACCGGCAACCCAGGTTGTAATGCTGTTTCCATTTTCGTCAATTTCTGTTGCAAATAAATAGTCTGAAGTTAATGCAGAGATTGCCTGAAATCTTTGTTCGCTGGTTCTTAGTGCCTGTTCGTATTTTTTTCTGTCAGTAATATCTCGTGCAATGTATATTACTTTGTCGTTCTCGTAAGGCACTGTTGTGGCTGAAAACCAGATTCTCTTTCCATTAATTTCAAGATCATAATCCACGCTTGTTGATTGTTTTGTGGTGAGCGTAGTGCGAACCAGGTTTAAAAATCTGTCAGCAGTTTCTTTTGGGAAAACTTCGTGTAATGTTTTGCCGAGTAATTCATTTGCGGGACGATAAAGCAAGCCCTCGTTGGTTGGAGCTATTTCAATATATCTTCCTTCATAGTCGACAATGATGAATATGTCAGGTAAAGCTCTGAATATTGATCGAAGTTTTCTTTCAGAAGATTCAATTTTTTCAGAGGTTAATTTTTGTTCTGTTATATCAACTAAAATTCCGCGTAATAAAAACGGTTTTCCATCTTTCTTCATAACTGTTACATTATCTCTGAGCCAAACAATTCTTCCATCCGAAGCAATCATTCGGTATTCAAACTGATGTGGTTCACAAGCCAATGTTGCCGAGATGCAAAAGTTTATTGCCCAACTTTTATCATCAGGATGTAAATGATTCTGCCAGAAGTTTTTTTCAAGCCAGGCTTCGACCGGATAACCAAGAATTTTTTCTGCCTGCTTACTAACGAATTTGAATTGGAAAGTTTGTGCATCTGCTTCCCAAACAATTCCGTCTATTGTGTTAATAAGATTTTCAAGCTGCTGCTGCGATTCACGAATTTTTATTTCAGCTTTTCTTCTATCAGTAATATCTCTTAAAATAGATTGAACAGCCAATTTACCCTCAATCATAATCGGGACTGCAGTTACTTCTGCCTCAACAATTTCACCATCGAGCCTTATAAATTTTTCTTCGATTAATGGTTGAGGAGAGTTTGTACTTAAAGCTACTTCAATTCTGTTTTTAATTATTTGCTGATAATCAGGGTGGATGAATTTTGTAATCGGAAAATCTTTTATTTCATCAAAAGATTTTGCACCAATTAAATTTAAAGCAGCAGGATTAGCATATAAAAATTTCCCGTCACGGTGAATAACCACAGCATCTGGCAGATGTTCAATCAGAAGACGAAATTTTTCTTCGCTTTGTTTAAGTTGTTCAATAATAATTCTTCGTTCACTAACATCTGTAATAAATCCTTCTAAAAAAAGTAACTTGCCATCATCCGAAAATACACCGTAACCTCTTTCCCAAACCCACCTTTGTTCACCATTTTTCTTGATGATAGGATATTCATATTCAAATGTGCTTCTGTTCTGCAGAACATCATCCCAGATTAATTGAAGTTTAGCCTGATAATCGGGATGAATAATATCATTATAAGAAACGACTTTGTTAGATAGAAATTCTTCAGATTTATAACCAGTAATATTCTCGCAGCCATTGCTGATGTAGTACATTGTCCAATCTTTATCATTAGCACAACGATAAATGAAACTTGGAAGGTTACTTATAAGTGCCGAATATAGTCGTTCTCTTTCATATATTTCTTTCTCAGCTTTCTTTCTTTCTGTAATATCCTGTGCTAAAGCAATTACAACTTTTTTGCTGAAATAAGTGCCGGGATAAAGTCTCACATCTTTAGGAAAGACCTCACCATTTTTTCTAATTCCCCAAAACTCAAATTGCTGAGGTTCGCCGTTAAATGCTTTCTGCACGCATTGGGCAACTTTTGGTAAATCATTTAAGCCGGGGGCACTAACAAACTCAGGAGTTTTGCCAATAAAATATTCGCGGTCATATCCATACATTTTAACGGCACCTTCATTAACATCAAGGAAGACACCGTTTTCATCCTGAATGTAAATTGCTTCCTGAACGCTGTTGAAAAGCCCGCGATAACTTAGCTCACTTTCTTTTAGTGTCTTTTCAAGTTCTCTTTCTTTGCTTTGATCTCTGAAAACTAATACAACACCTATGATATTTCCGTCTTCATCTTTAATTGGTGCACCGCTGTCAGCAATAGGAATTTCTCTTCCATCTTTTGAAATTAAAATAGTGTGATTAGCCAGACCAACGATCAGTCCTTTTTCTAAAACTTTATCTACAGGATTATCTACTTCTTCTCTTGTGTACTCGTTTACAATATGGAAAACTTTATTGAGTTTTTTGCCTCTTGCCTGTGATTCGCTCCAACCGGTTAATTTTTCTGCAATAGGATTTAAGT
>JAIMAZ010000076.1 GCA_023511695.1 Ignavibacterium sp. | reverse complement strand
GTGGTTGTTCTACAGTTTCATCGCGATGAGGAGTAAATCTGGGAAAAAATCTCGGAACGCTGTTGAAATATTTTTTATACTGCTCTCCAAATGTATTAAAAAGGTAATCTTCTTCAGCTTTTACAATTAAGTGGTATTGTAAAATGAAAAACAGTAATGCGATAATTTGCAGATAGGGAAACAATGCATAAGACATTATTCCAAGTCCAAGATATATTAAAATATTTCCTACATAAAGAGGATTTCTAACATAAGCAAAAGGTCCGCTTATTATAAGATAAGTTCCACCTACTTTTCCTGTTGTTCGTGTTTCGCTTCCGGCCCAGCTTACTCCCCAAAGTCTGATTGCTTCTCCAATAATTGCAATCACAAATCCGGATATTAAAGATGTAACAGAAGCATTTTCAAATATTAACATTAAGATTAAAAATGGAATTGGAGTATAGCTTCTGTATCTGAAAAAAAGTTCTGCAAGTTTTTTCATTCTATTCTGCCTCGTAAGCGTGTTTTCTTTTTATTTGTGCCTGATGTCTTTTCTTCAATCTTTTGCGTGAAAGAAGCTCTTTAATTCTGGTTTTAACATCATCAAAATTTTTAAAAGGATAATAGGAAATTCTTTCCCGTTCACAGAATTTGAGTAAGCCATTCTTGGCGAATATATAATCACAGTACTGAGCCGCATCTTTATCTGAATTACCATCGCCGATATAAATTGAATAATCATCATCACTGCTGTTATCAATGATATGATCCCGTTTTGGATTAGCGGAAGTCGGATAATCAGGATTATAAAACGGATATTTAGGTATAAGCTTTCCGTTAACTACATTTAAAGTGTTTGCAAAAAATTTAAGATGAGAGAGATTTTCTCTTTCTAATATTTTTTTTATGTAGTAATCAAATCCATCACTTAAGACAAACAAATCAATTTTATTATCTTCGCAAAAGTTTACAAATGAATGAAAAGAATTATCTATTGATAAAGAATTAATAAATCTGTTGAGTTCACTTTCATCAATCTGATTTATTGAACTGCACAATAAATCCCAGCATTGTCTTGAAGTGATTCTGTCATTATGCAAATCATTTATTATTGCTTCCGTTTTAATCGGGTCACCAAATTTTCTGAATATTGCGTCGCCCACATCTTCGGTTGTAATTGTTCCGTCAAAATCAATAAATATCTTCAGTTTACTTCCATCCATCATTCACTTACTACCATTTTTTTAACTGCAACAAAATCACCGGCTTTCATCTTGTAGAAATATACTCCCGGACTTAGTCTTTTCGCATCAAAAGAAACCGTGTTTTTTCCGGCGGGAAATATTTTTTGTGCAATTGTTCCAAGTGGATTTAATCGGACATCGTAAATTTCAATTTCAACATATTCTTCTTCAGGAAGATAAAAACTTATTGATGTAGTTTCAGAAAAAGGATTAGGTATATTCTGATAAAGAGTATAATCACCGGTCTCTTTAAGAATTTCCAATGTAACTGTTTCAGAAAGCTGCTGATTGTTTTTCGACCTCTGATATATTCGATATGAAACTAATCCTTCATTGCCAGGAAAGTCTTTGTATTCATAATAATTAATTGAAGAAGAATTTCCTTTTGGTAAACTTGAAATTGTATTCCATTCAGGTTCATCATCTTTCTTTCGCTGTATTTCATAAACAACATCTTCATTTTCATTAGCAGCAAACCAAAATATTTTTACGGAGTCACCAATTAGTTCACTTTTTAATCCGAGGATTTGTCCTGCATAAGTTCCTGTAGAATAAATTTTTTGTCCGAAAATTTCACTTTTCTTCTCGCGTTTATCTTTAAAGATTGCAATAGCACCGCCTTGTTCATCAGGTACAAGATTGAGATAGCTTTTTTCTGAATTACTGTAAGTACCTAAATCAATTCCGCTTTCTGTCCATTGAATTTCGCCGCTGCTATTTAATTTCTGAGCATAGATATTACCAAATTGTTTTGTGAATCTTCTGTCAATCCAGGCGATAATAAAATTTCCTCTTTTATCAGATACAACTTTTTGGCCGAATTGATCTCCTTCATATTCAATTACAGGCATTCCGTTTTCTTTCCAAAGCTTGTTACCTTTTAAATCAAATAATTGAGCATAAATATTTCTGTCGTTTCCATAATCATTTACCCAGGTTACGAAAATATTTTTATTGGAAATATCGAATTGAGGATAAGAGTTCTGACCTCGTTTAGTGGTAAGTAATTTACCTTCCTGTCCCCAGATAAATTTTCCATCGGGTGAAATTAGCTGATGATAAATAGCTTTCTGTTTTTCATGTGAATACCAGATTACATAAAGTTCATTGCCAGCAAGTGCTGATTCAAAACTCAAAACATTTTCATTCGTCCTGGAAATATTTTTTTTCTGAATTTGAACTGAATCTTCCTTGATTTCTACTTTGCCGAAATAGAGAACTGCACGACTTTCTTTTGTTTCAAGCCAGTTCAGGTAAAACAAATTTTCTTTTAACGGATGAATCTGGCTATCGCTCAGCTTAATATCTGCAGAAGAAATCAACCGTATTGGTCCTTTGAGAATATTACCACTTGAGTTTAGTTTGATAATATACAATGAATTATTAGCAGAATTTAAATCTTTTGTAATGAAGGCAATTATTGCATTTCCATTCGCATTTGTTTTGAGAGTGTATTCCTTAATCTCTTTGTTCAATCTTGTTATTTGAATTCCATATTCACTCCACAATCTCAAACCTTTACTTGTAACTTTCTGAATAAATATTTCTGAAGTGCTCGGAGAAATATTTTCTTTCCATAACACTAGCAGATCACCTGACTTAAGTAATTGTATTTTAGGTTCAAATTTATTTTCCATACTTTGAGAAACAGCCTTCCCATCAGAACGGAAGCTTGTTTCACCATCTTTATTTACATGAAGAAACAAAACATCTGAACGATCTTTTGTTTTTGAATCCTGCCAAACAATGAATGCTCCGCCTTTCTTATCACCGACCGAAGAAATATTAATCGGATCAACAGGATTTACTACAAGCTTTGTATTTGTGGAAGGATCGTAAGCCCATTGTGAATAGACATTAATTGTGCTGAAAATGAATAAAAGAATTAGCCAGTAAATATTTACGATATGTTTTTTTTCTATCATCAGCAAAAGTTATTTGTCCACAAAATCAAAATCTTCATTGAAACGAACCGCAACAAGTTTCGAAACACCTTCTTCCTGCATTGTTACTCCATACATTGTCTCAGTAGCTTCCATCGTTCTTTTATTGTGGGTTACAACTATAAACTGAGTGTCTTTTTTGAACTCGTGTAAAATTCTCGTAAAGCGATCAATGTTTGCATCATCAAGCGGTGCATCAATTTCATCAAGAATACAAAACGGACTTGGTTTTACAAGATAGATGGCAAACAATAATGCAATTGCTGTTAAAGTTTTTTCACCACCTGAAAGTAAATCAATTGATTGTGGCCTTTTGCCTCTTGGCTTTGCAATAATTTCAATTTTTGCTTCAAGCGGATCTTCATTTTCTTCCAATCTTAAATCTGCTTCATCGCCCGGATCAAATAATGTTCTGAAAATCTTAATAAAATTCTCTCTTATCTTATCAAAAGTTTCTTTGAATTGTGCCTGTGCAGTTTGATTTATTTCATCAATAGTTTTAATTACATCTTTTTCAGATTCAATTAAATCATCTCTCTGCTTGTGTAGAAACTCTAATCGTTGTTTTTCTTCTTCATATTCAGAATAAGCGAGAAGATTAACCGGACCAAGACTTTTAATTTTTTCTTTAATCTCCTGAACCTGCGAATGCCTATCGGCAAAGTTGAAAGTATCAAGGTCATCAAAAGTTTTTTTCTCGAGATTCAGTGAGTAAGACTCTTTGATATGTTCAATCAAAGAGTCTTTCCGCATCTCAAGTTCTTTAAGCTCAATCTCTGATTTGTGAATTTCATTTGAGAGCATTTCTCTTTCGTTTCGAAGCTGTTTTAGGTCATTTTCTTTTTTACTAACTTCTGCACGCGATTGCTTATAGCGATTGTCAACTTCTTCGAGCAACTTATTCAACTCATCTTTTGCGGTTTCAAGTTGTTGCAATGTTATATTATCACTTTCAAATTCTTCCTGGATAGTCTGCATTTCAGAAATTGCAGAAGCTATATCATTTTTCCTTCTCTCGATTGTTGTTTTTATTGATGATATTGATTCTTCAGCACGATTGATTGCATTATTTGTATTCTTGATCTCACCAATATTTCTTTCAATTTCAATTTTCAGATTGTTCAGCAGATTTAATGTTTCCTGATTATCGTTGCGTACTTTTCTGAATTCTTCATCGAGAGATTTCTGTTTTGCATCAAGAATTTCCTGCTCCGATTTCAAAGCTTCAAGTTCCTGAGAGACTTTTATTTTCTGATTATCAAGGTCATTTGCAAATGCTGCAAGTTCCTGAATTTCTTTTTGTGTTCTATCAGATTCATCATTCGATTTTTTAATTTCATATTCAAACTGAGCAATTTGCTTTTCAACATTCGCCAGATCATTTACAAGCATTCTTCCGCGTTCTGATAACACAGTCAGATCAATAGCATTGATTTTTTCTTCTTTCCAGAGGATCTCTTTCTGAAGTTCAATGAGTTTGTGTTCGTGAACAGGCAACTCATTTTTAAGATTTTCGAGAAGCTGCTTTCTTCCAAAGAGTGAGTCATCAAGTTTTGGTTCGCTGCCAGCTTCAATTATTCCGTCAGAAGAAATAAAATCTCCGTTGAGAGTTGAAAAATTAAATTCAGGGTATTTTTTATAAAGCTCAAAAGCAGTGTTAAGTTCATCAACAATACAGGTTCTCTGAAGAATTTTATTGAAAAAGTTTTTCCATTTTGCTTCAGACTCAATAAAATCAATTGTCCAACCGATAAAACCAGGTTCAGCGGCAAGTTTTTTTGCTTTTCGTTTCAGGAGATAACTCTGAAGTTTATCAAAAACATTTTGCTTCCGTTCATTCCCGTTTGGAGGGAAGAAGAAAGATGCTTTGCCGATTTTTTTGTTTCGTAAATACTCAATGCCTTTAAGCAAATCATCAAGAGATTCGACGAGGATGTTGTTCAGATTATTTCTAAGTGATGCTTCAACAGCAAAGCGAAATTTTTCATCTGTGTTTCCGATATGAGCAAGAATAGTTGTTTCTCCGCGAAGCATAGATTTATTTTCGAGCAGAGCTTTTGCTCCTTTTGAAACCCCTTCAAGATTTTCAATAAGGTTTTGAATGAATTCAACTTTTTCTTTTAATGCCTTTATTAAACTTTTTTGTTCAACTTCTTTTTCTTTAAGGTGCGAAAGTTCGCTTTCAAGTTTAAGCTTTTCATTTTGTTTCTGAACATAAAGCTGTTCTGCTTCATCTATCTTCTTTTTTGTTTCATCTCTTTCAATTCCAAGTTCTTCAACAAAACCGACTGTTTTAGCAATAGTATTAGCAATGTTCTGAATCTTTTCATTCAGTTTTTCAATTCTGTTGTAAAATTCATTCAGTGATTTTTCAATATTCTTTAAATCATTTTCCTTGCTGCTGATAGCTTTAACTTTTTCCAGAAGGAGTTCTGAGTGAATTTTAAGTTCGTTCCTTTTTTCTTCAAGTTTTATATTAAGCTGCAAAAGTCTTTCTTCAATTTTAATTTTTTCTGACTCTTTTATTTTTAATTCTTCATCAAGCTTCTTAAGATTTGCTTGTCCATTGAGAATTAATTCTTCAGCATTTTTTAATTCATTCTCCAGTTCTGCAAGTTCTTCGGAGAATTTGTTTTTGTTTTTCTCTAATGATTTTTTTCTCTCGTCTTTAACAGAAATAGATTTCTGAACCTGATATATTTTATCAGTTTGCTCAGTAATCAAATCTCTTTTTTCCAACAACTCTGATTCAATGATTAAAAGCTTATCACGGGCATCTTTAATTTCATCTTCAAGGCGTGCAATATCAGATTCAACCTGAATTTTTCTCTGAAAATTTTCTTCGCGTGATTTTTTGAGTCCATCAATCTTCAGATGAAATAGTGCAAACTCTCTTTCTGCCAAGTCAAGCTCAAGTTCACGAAGCTGAGAGGAAAGTGTAGTATGCTTATCAGCTTTCTTTGCTTGTCTTTCGAGTGAGTTAACTTTCTTCTCAACTTCGGATACAATATCGTTAACTCTTGTTAAATCGGCCTTTACTTCATCAAGTTTTCTTAAAGCAAGTCTTCTTCTTAGTTTATATTTATTCACACCGGCAGCTTCTTCAAACAAAATTCTGCGCTCTTCAGCTTTACTGCTTAAGATAGTTTCAACCATTTTCAATTCGATAACGGAATAAGCATTTGCACCAATTCCGGTATCTAAAAAAAGATTTGTAATATCTTTTAAGCGGCAGATATTTTTATTAAGAAGATATTCACTTTCACCGGAACGGAAAATTCTTCTGGTGATAGTAACATCAGTATATTCAGTGGGAAGAATTCCTTTTGTATTCTGTATTGTTAATGAAACCTCGGCCATTCCCATTGGTTTGCGGTTTGCAGTTCCGTTGAAGATAACATTTTCCATTTTATCACTGCGCAACACACCGCTTCTTTGTTCACCGAGACACCATCTGATTGCATCAACAACATTTGTCTTACCGCATCCGTTTGGTCCTACAATCGAAGTAATGCCCTCGTTAAAATTAATTACCGTCTTCTGAGCAAAAGACTTGAAACCAAATATTTCTAACTTTGATAAATACAATTGACTTAAACGATATTAAACTGTTTTAATGTGAGTAAAATATTTTCAATTACTGAGCTATTCACTTCATAGTATATGATTACGATAGTGAAAGCCGCAAGAATAAACACGGCACTATAAAAATAAACTGTTGATGGATTAACATCATATATTACATAAATTCCTTTTATAAGTCTGTATAGCAGCCATAAATTAATCAGTACAAGAGATATGAAGATATAAAGATTTGCAATATCAGCGTTGAGTAATCTGTATAAAACTATTCCGACAGGAATTAGTAAAACAATCGGAAGTAATGACCAGACTACTGTAAAGAAAGTACTCGAGATATAAACTTTAGTTCTTACAAAAAATGCTGCAGCTTTAATAAGCAACATCAATAGAATCATTACCATTAAAGTGAGAATGAATAACCAAATAATAGCATTGAGCGGATGCCAGGCAAGATAACTGATTGCACTCATAATTGCCGGACTTCCGAAAGAAAGCAAAAACTTTTCGAAGCAGAAACTTGTTTTAAGATAATAAAGAATATTGCTTACAATAAGAGCATTAACAAGACTTATTACAAGAGCAAGATAGATTGAATGATAAGCAGAGATAATTCGTTGATCGCGAACATCTGCAAAGAAATTATATGGTCGAAGCAATGCTCTTGATGCATCTTCACGAAACTTCTTGCCTGAATTAACAAGTATTCCCATAATCAGAGCAAGCACAAGTCCGGTTACTATAAAAATCATTGGTGCGTCATCTTTCTTTGCACCAATCGGAATTGTAACTCTTTCAGCATTTCTTAGTTTGGCAGAGATAACTTTATAGGCAAGTCGCTCCTGTTTTCTGTCTTCTGATATCAGACCAATCTTATAAATATTATCTTCATCATAGCCGGAAGTAAGAGAAGTATAATCACCGCGAAGATCGAACATTGTGTTGATAAAATAACCCGAAAGATTAATTTCATTTGCAAAGTTCAAAAGGTCTTCAAAAAATTTTGCCTGTGCCTCGAAAGAATAATCATTCACATAACCATCAGTTTGTCCGATGTTTGCTGTGTAAGTTGCCTCAGAAATAAAAAATCTGCCTTTACCGATTTCTTCCTGTAATGATTTTATTTTTTCGTTATCATCATTAACGGATTTATTAAAAATTTCAATACCATATAAATCAATACCTTCTATTTTGTTAGCATCAAATCCGAAAAATGAAGCCGAAATCAGTAGATTCTTTTTTGATTTAACAAACGAAGAAATGTTATTCAGAAAAGAACGATGAGCTTCAGAACTGTGAATGAATGATGAGCCGAGATTAAGAATCTTAAAAGTGGGGAATTTGCTGTAAGCATCGAGTAAAAGACTTAAATAACTTTTCACTCTTGCCGTAAAGTTAACTGAATTTGATAGTCCTTCGGGCACATTAGCAAGAGGCAGTTCGATAATAGGAATTAATCCATAATATTCGCAGAGCTTTAAGAAATATGGGTGGGGAATTGATTTAGCAAATCTTATTGAGTTGAAACCACTGTCTTTAATTTTCTGGAGATCTGATTCCATCTGGGCATAGCTCATCATACAGCCGTATGTTTTGAAAGATGGGATGTAAGTAACACCGTTCAATGATGCCGGCTGATTATTAAGAAGTAAATTTTCATTTGTTGCAGTGATTGAAAATAACGCAAGACTCTGATCATATCTATCAACAAGATTTCCTGCCTGGAAAATTTCCTGGCGCACAAGATAAGATTTCGGATTTTCAGGTGACCATAAAACAGGATTAGAAATCGAAATTGAATTTGTTATCTGAATCTCACGGTTGCGTTTCAGCTCAAAATCTTTTTTATCAGTTGCAACAACTGATTTACCATCAGGAGAAAAAATCTGAGTGATAAAAGTAAAATTATTTTGTTCCGGCAAAGTGTCATTTGGGCTACGGAATTCGTTGTTAGTAATTTGCGAATTGATAGAAATAGTTGCTTTACTTCCCTTAAAATCAATTGAAGAGTTTATATCTGACTTTTGAATTTTTACATTTGGAGTTAAGTGTAGATAAACATCTCTTATCAATCCACCGAAATTTTGCGGGAAGAAAAATCTTTGTTTAAGAGGGATAGTATTTTCAGAATCAAGTTTATACACAAGCGAAACGGAAATAACATTATCAGCATCAGCTTTCAGAATATCGCGCGGAAGCTTTACAGTAAAAGGAAGATCGCCGCCTGTATGTCTGTAAATAATCACTTTGTTCAGAGAAACATCAGCCGAATAATTTAATCCAAAGAAGACTAAATCAATCTGGTTATCTTTAATTTGTCTGCTGCTTAATCTGAAAGTCTTTTGAAAAATAAATTCACCGGAACCTTTAAATACTGACGGAACATTTATGTTAACAGATTTTTCTGAGTCATTTTTTGGAAAAACTTTCCATAATCCGTCAAGTGGAATAATTTCTCTGGTCTCTGTAATATCAAAAAACAGCAAGTCTGCCTTATTTAATTTGTAATTAGGTAAATCTCTGAAAATAACTTGGGAATAAATGGAGAGACTTAGGGAAATAAAAATCTGCAGAAACAGTAGAAAAAACTTACTTTTCAAAGGCATCCTATCAATTAATAATGCTTAAAAATTAACTCACAAATATATTGTCAAACCAAGGGCAATGCAATTTGGGAAAGAGGTTTTGAGTAATTGGCATTCAGATAAAACTATTGGTCTAATTAAAGGTATATAGTGACTTTACTTACGACTGGAAAAGTACTTTTTACAACCCTCAGTTAATGGCTCTAATACTATATCTATTGATAATGGAAATTCATTAGCCTCTTCAGGAGATTTTGCATTAAGCAATTTGCAATAATTTACTATTTCTTTGTAAAGTGTTTTTGAATCATCATCTCCAGAATCATATTTACCATTAGAATGAGAGAACTTATTTCTTAGGCGTCTCACTAAATCAATAGCTTTCCATTCATCAACCTTTTGATCGATAATAACTGATTTACCACAGATTTTATTTTCTTCAAGTATTGAGTATAATCTTATGATATAATTTTGATTTATCCAATGCGCAATTGAATTTATTTCATCGATAATAGGTTGGTCAAGCTTTCTATCAAATATAAACTTTATATCTGTTTTTAATTTTTCTTTATAGAAAGGAGCTGTACTAAATTGATTTTCGCCAATCATATTTTCATTTAAATAAGGAAAAAAAGCTCTCGTCTTTAATAGATGATTAAATTGTTCTTCAATTAATTGAATTAAATCCATTTGATTCATTGTTTCTGTTTAAGTAGTAAAATAATATCATTACAATATTAAGATTGCCTAATAACAGTTTCAGAGCAGACTAAAACAGTCTAGTTTATTTATTTAAAACTTCCAGTACTTTATTCGGATCTTTTGACAACAGGTTTAAGAGAACCAAAGCCGGGCCCTGTGGATATCTATCACCTCTTTCCCAATGTCTGAGTGTCCCTAAACTAATTCCGAACGAAACAGCAAATTCAGTCTGACTCATACCAATTCTTCTTCTAAGTTTTTTTACATCAATATGCTTCGGTCTAAATTCTTTGGTGCCTTTTTGGTTGCCTTTTGAATATTCAATTGCTTCTTTCAAGCCTTGATTTATGCTTTTAAAGACTTTACTCATTTTTTACCTCTCATAATTTTTTACTAATTCTTTTACCAGTTTAAATAGTTCATTTCGTTCGGCTTTGGTCAAATTTATTTTTTCATTTTTACCGAATATGGTCAGTAAAAACAACGGTATATTAT
>JAIMAZ010000075.1 GCA_023511695.1 Ignavibacterium sp. | reverse complement strand
ACCATTTGCAGAAAAATCTGCAATTACAAGTCCTGCATAAAGCCCTTTAATTCTTGCGCGTCCATCTGAATTAGTTTTTGCTTCACCAAACTCGGGAACACTTACAACAGCATCTTTAATCGGTTCCTGGTTTGCAGTGTTTCTTACATAAACCTTTAAAGGTCCAAGATATTTATAAGGTTTGGGATTGATAAGAAGTTTTACAAAATCAATTGCGTAGCCATCGCCGGCATAGGTTGTTGAATCATCTATCAAAATAACAAGTTTATCCTTTTTAAGAAGCGGAAGCATATCCTCAGGAATTTTTATGTAGATGATTTTACCAACAGGGCCTGATTGATCAATGTCGTCAAAAATTTTTTCTGCTGGAGTAAGTCTTTTTCCGTTAAATCAAACACGAAATCTTGAGCAGGTGCTTGGTGATTGAAAATCATCTACAAACATTAAAAGCGCAGCGGAATTAATATTCGCATCTTTAATTGAAGTAAGCGGCATTTCAAGCGGAACAACTTTGAACACATTAACATCACCGGTAGAATATCCGTCACCAAGGCAGGGCTGTCTATCCTGGTTCTTCGCAAAAGATGAAGAGATCATAACTCTGTCTATTCCTTTAGCATCTTCGGGAAGAATTCTGAAAGGCCAATCGTGAAAGTCGGTTGATCTTCCGGAGAACGGATCGAAATTTTCGGGCCAGCCGTAACCAAGATTATCAATATCTCCGATGCGTATCATATAATCAGCTTCGGGAGTTGATTTGAGTGTTTCAACCTGCTTACTCCAATCACCATCATTTGCAGTTGTTTGTGCAAAAGTCTTTATTGAATATAGAATTACTATCACGAAAAATAATTTTTTCATTGTATATCCTGTTGTGATTGTGGGAAAATATGCTCGTCTGAAATTTAGAAAAGAATTTATTTTTAGCAATGGAGGGAAAGAAAATTAATTTTTAATAAAAATATATTTGTGGGGTAAATGTGAAAGGAAAAACAATTTAAAATTATAAAGGCGTCACTTAGGACGCCTTTTCAGAGCTTAATATCAGAATATCTGATTAGTTACGCGATTTTGCTTCATTAACTACGATATTTCTACCTTTAAGTTCCGAATCATTGAGTGCATTAATTGCACTTTTTGCATCGGCTGAGTTCTCCATTTCAACAAATCCGAATCCTCTTGATCTGCCTGTTTCGCGATCTTTAATCACTTTGGCAGAAACAACGTTTCCGTGTTCTTCAAATGTTTCTCTTAATGTTTCGTCATCAACTGACCATGGGAGAGAACCCACAAATAACTTAGTACTCACTAGAACCTCTATAAATAAATATTAAAATAATCCCGGACCATTTCCGGAGCACTCCAAACATACCAATAATACTGTTAGCAACCTAATTTTTTATTAATTATTTTTTGCTTTGTTGTTTACAGCAATTGTTAATCCCTAATCAATAGTTTTCAAATTAATCAATTAGATGTGGTAAAAAGATGGGTTTTAATCCTTCATACAAAAAAATAACTGAAAAAGAATTTTCTGAAAGAATAGAAATTGCTGATAAAATATTGCAAAGTTGTACAAGTTGTCCGCGTAATTGCTTTGTTGACAGAACCACTGGTGAACTTGGAACATGTCAAAGCGGTGCAAATCCAATAGTTTCTTCTTATACTTTACATTTCGGTGAAGAACCTGTTTTATCGGGAACAAAAGGTGCGGGAAATATTTTCTTTGGTAATTGTAATCTTAGATGTGTTTATTGTCAGAACTTTGTAATAAGTCAAAACCCAAAGGTTGAAAGGAAAAATGAGGTAAGCGTTGAAAGATTAGCCGAAATAATGCTTGAGTTACAAAAGCAGGGAAGTCATAATATTGGATTGGTTTCTCCAACACATTTTGCAATCCCGATATTAAAATCAGTTTTCATCGCTTCACGATTAGGGTTAAATATTCCAATTATCTACAACACAAACGGATATGATTCGGTTGAAGTATTAAAACTTTATAAAGATGTAATTGATATTTATCTGCCGGACTTTAAATATGGCAGCAATGAAAACGGAAGAGTTTATTCAAAGACCAAAGATTACTTCGATAAAACCAAGGCAGCAATTAGAGAAATGTATAATCAGGTTGGAAGTGAGTTGGTTTATGAAAACGGTTTGGTGGTAAGAGGATTGATAATCAGACATCTGATTTTACCTAATGATCTTTCTGAAACAGAAGAAGTATTTAAGTTCATTGCTGAAGAGCTTGATAAAAAAGTTCACATATCTTTAATGACACAATATTATCCAACCAACAGAGCAGAAAAACATATCTTAATTAATAGAATGATAAGATATAGCGAATTTATTCGTGCAGTTGAATTGCTCGATAAATATGGTTTGGAAAACGGATGGATGCAGGAACTTGAAAGCAGCGAATATTATCGTCCATCATTTGAAAGCAGCCGTAAAGATCCGTTTAACAATAAAAAATTAATTAAAGATATTATGAACTAATTATCAAAGAGATAAACCCTTATTCAATTGTCATTCAGTTCATTTAATAAATAATGGAGGATGCTTCTTGTGAAAATCAGTCGCATCCTGAAAAGCTTTTGCAAGCGCTATAATTTGCCCTTCATCGAAAAGATTTCCTATAAATGTTATGCTTGTTGGGGTATTGTCATCCATAAAACCAGTTGGGATTACAACCGCCGGATGACCTGTAAGATTTGTTAATAATAAATTATCCCCTTCCCACGAGGGAGCGATGTATAAATCAATATTCCTGAATAATTCATTCATTTCCTGAATAAGCAAATATCTTATCCTATTGGCATTGATATATTCTACAGCAGGAATAAATCTTGAAGCACGAAAAGAATTTGGCCAAGCATTTTTAATTTGTCTCACCATTAAATCATCTTTGTTTGATCTGGTTAATTCGTCAAAAGCAGCGGCCGCTTCGGCAGATAGAATGATCGCAAGATCGTTTACAGGAAATTCCGGAAGTTTAATTGGTATCAATTCCACACCCAATTTTAATAATACTGAGATAGCAATTGAATCGTTTTTATGAAAATCATATTGTTTATCGAAATCATTTTTAAGATAACCAATTTTTAGCTTTTTCAAATCAATATCCGGATTATAGATAAAAGGAACATTATATATAGTTTGGTCTTTATTATCTGCTCCGATAATTGCTGAAAAGACAATTGCAAGATCTTCAGCCGTTCTACATATTGGACCGATTTTATCCATTGACCAGCTGAGTGCCATTGCCCCTGTTCTACTTACTCTTCCATAGGTTGGTCTTAATCCAGTAACACCACATACAGTAGACGGGGAAATGATTGATCCATAAGTTTCAGTTCCAATAGAAAAGGGAATTAAACCTGCAGAAACAGCTGATGCAGAACCTGCTGATGAACCACTTGATCCTTTTGAAGTATCCCACGGAGTTCTTGTCTTTCCACCAAACCAAACATCACCCCAAGCAAGTTCACCCATTGAAAATTTAGCACATAAAACTGCACCGGCATCTTCAAGTTTGGATATTACTGTAGCATCTTCATTAATCATCTGATCTTTGAATGGAACAGAGCCCCAGGTGGTTTTATAGTCTTTTGTTGAAAGTAAATCTTTTACTCCAAATGGAATACCATGAAGAAGCCCTCGATACTTTCCGGCCTGAATTTCATAATCCATCAGAGCTGCTTGTCTTAATGCTCTTTCTTCGGTTATAGTTATTACGCAATGAAGTTCATCATCAAATTTCTTTAATCTATCTAAAAAGAACTTCGTAAGTTCTGTTGAAGATATTTGTCTGGTTTTTATCAAATGAGCCAGTTGACCAATTGAATAAAATGCAAGGTCATTTGTATCATCAGGAAGTGTTGTATTTGAATAATCTGAAATGGTAATATTATTTTCGCCCTTCGGTAGATTAAAATTTACGGGAATGGGATTGAAAATAATTGCCGGAGGAATGCTGTTTTCAAGTTTAAATTTTCTTATCTGCTGATAATTTGAGAGTTGTTCGTTCAGATAATCCAGCATCGAATCTCGTTCAGCATCATTAAATTCAAGACCTAAAAGCTTTTCAGCATTTAAAATATTTTCTTTATTTATATTCTGTGAAATAAGAAACGAGGAGTTTATCAGGCAAATTAAACAGAGAATAATTCTTTTCTTCATGAAGTCCTCTTAACTTTGGATTGTAAAAAATAATTGATTATAAAATTACCGAGGTAAATTACCCGATGGAAATAAATATCACAACACCGGCTTTGCTGTTTCCGGCAATCTCGCTTTTATTATTGGCTTACACAAACAGATTTCTTACTATTGCCACTCTTATTCGTTCACTGCATAAAAATTATAAAGAAAATCCTCAGACAGCTTTACTTGGTCAGATTGAAAATTTACGCAAGAGAGTTTATCTGATTAAACATATGCAGGGAGTTGGCGTAGCAAGTTTGTTTTTCTGTGTGCTGTGTATGTTTTTATTGTTTGCTGGTCAGATTGTTTTGGGAAAGTATGTATTTGGTCTTAGCATATTATTATTGATGGTCTCATTAATTTTATCGCTAAAGGAAATTGCAATTTCAGTTGACGCATTGGAATTGCATTTGAGTGATATAGAATCAGGCAAGTAAAAATAAACCCGAGCGGGCAAAACCGTTCGGGTTTAATGGTTCGTTAAGATGAGAAACTCTTAAAAGCGTCTTCTGTTTTGGTTATAACCGCCGCCATTTCGATTTCCGCCTCTTCCGCCTCTGCGATTGTTATCGCGTTTTGGTCTGGCTTCATTAACTGTAATCTTTTTTCCTTTAACTTCAACTGTATTTAATTCATTGATAGCTTTCTGAGCATCAGCCAAACCTGGCATTTCAACGAATCCAAAACCTTTTGATTGTCTGGAAAACATGTCGCGGATAATTTTAACTTCTTTTACTTGTCCGAACTCAGAAAACAGATTCATTAAATCTTCTTCCTGAACTTCATTTGACAGATTGCCAACGAAGATATTCATAATAAAAACTCCTGAAATTTTTATAAAAATGTTAAATAATATGAGAGACTTTTAACTCTCACCTCCTGTGGATAAAAACTAGAACGAGTAATCGGGAATGATTATCTTAATTTTTAAGCAGGCATTTGCAAGATAGGTATAAAAAAATTAGAAACAAATGAATTGATTGCAGGATGTATAAGAAGGAATTTTAACTAGAGTGGCTGAATTTATTTTGTATTCAGCCACTCAAAAAAATTATAAGATTATCTTATCAACACCATCTTCTTTGTCACCGAATAATTTCCTGCAGTTAACCTGTAGAAATACACTCCGCTTGCTAACTCAGGTCTGTCCGCCGAGGTGGACTGAGCTACATTAAAGACAATTTCATAATTTCCTGCAGATTTGTATTCATCCACTAATGTGGCAACTTCATTTCCAAGCGCGTCATATACTATAAGCCTCACCCCCAACCCCTCTCCTAAGGAGAGGGGAGCTGAAGGAATTGTGAATTTGATTTTTGTACTTGGATTGAATGGATTTGGATAATTCTGCTCGAGAATAAAACCCGAAACAATTTGGTTTGAATTATCATCAACAGATACAGGATTGTAAAGTGGCGCTTCATACACACCATTGCCGTGCGTAACAGCACGAATTCTGTTCGTAGCCCGAACAAGACTTAAATCAATTACGATGCAACCGAAGGGAAGTCCAATTGAATAATCTGACCAGGTTTGTCCCGCATCAGTTGAAACATAAACTCCAATATCATTTCCAAAGTAAAGTATGTTTGAATTATTCGGATCAATTGCAATTGCACTTGATGGAACATCCGGTAATTGTGAACCTATGTCAATCCAGTTGTTACCTGCATCAGTAGATTTAAATAAGTGTGAAGTGCCAAAACCAGAAAAGACAACATAAACAGTTTTTGAATCAGTCGGATCAACTGCAATATCATCCGGATAGCGGTCTGGTAATGTGCCGGTAATGTCTGTAAAAGTTGTTCCTCCGTTAGTGCTTCGAAATATTCTGCCTCTTGAATTGACAGGAGCAGTTCCAACATAAATTGTATCTGTTGATGTAGCCGAAACTCCGATGGATAAAATCTGATTTCCATCTAATACATTCCCGCCATTTCCAAGTGTCCAGATATTTCCGCCATTAGTTGTTTTATGAAATTTCCTGCTGCCTGCATAAATAACATTCGAATTTGATCTGCAAACCACGAACGGTCCAACGAAAGCAGGATCATCTCTGTTAGAAGGACCAATTCCAAACCAATTCAATCCACCATCAGTACTTTTGAGAATATTTAAGTACTGATAAGTACCGTAAAGAATGTTATCATTGTAAGGATCAATTCCGGTTTGACAGCCATCTCCGCCAATTGCTCTGAACCAAGCGACAGAACCCTGGTAAATTGCAGTTGCATTATCCTGCATTCCGCCAATTGCCAAATCAGGTAAATTGAATGATGAGGAAAAACCATTATAGAATTGAGTAGATTGATAACCGCCATTACAACCGGAGAAAGTTTCGCCGGCATCAGTTGTTCTGAATACACCTCCATCAGTTCCTAAATAAATTATATCCGGATTTGTTGGATGAAAAGTAATCGAATGCTGATCTGCATGAACATAATCAGGCGGACCTTCAGGACCTCCGGGAGGAGTAACACCAAAATCCCAATTATACCAATATGATTTTTGAGTAAGTGTAGAGCCGCCATTTGTTGATTTGAAAACATCAATTCCTCCGGTAAGCACCAAAGTTGAATCAAATGGACTTACACCAACCCAATGTGAATACCAGCCCTGATATGTTGCATAATCCAGAGTGTTAACTATTGTCCAATTATCACCACCATTAGTAGATTTACACAACCAGGTTCCTGCACCGGAACTACTGCCGTTTCCGATAGAAGCATAAATTATGTTCGGATTGTTTTTATAAATAGAAAGAATTGCTTTGCCGTTGAATGTTGTGGGTAAACCGTTTACTAATTTAGTCCATGTATTTCCGCCATCAGTTGTTCTGTAAATTCCATGTCCTACCGAACCAAAATTTCCATGTGTCGCATAAACTGTATTGCTGTTTTGCGGATTGATTACAACATCAAATCCCATTATAACCGGATGAACATTTGTCCAGTTTAATCCTGCATCAGTAGATTTAAAAATCCCTTCGGTGGTTGCTGCCCAGATGATTGAATGGTTGTTGGGATCAATTTCAACTTCATTAACTCCGCGCTGCTGATCATAAGACCAATCGAGAGACTTGATCCAGCTTTGTCCATAGTCAGTTGATTTAAGAATTCCAATTCCATAACTGCCGCGTGTAGTTCTGATTACTTCACCACCTAAAGCAAGCTGATAATTATAGACTTCACCTGTGCCAATATAAATTGTGTTTGAGTCATCAGGCACAATCGCTATTGAACTAACACCAAGAACGGGATAACCGGTTTCAATTCTTTCCCATGCAAGTGCACCAATTCCTGCAGTATAGCTTCTCCAAAGTCCTCCGCTTGCAGCACCTGCAAAAATTGTGTTAGGATTTTGAGGATTAAATTCAACATCAAGTGTTCTTCCGCCTATGTTATGAGGACCAATTTGTTCCCATTGATAATTTGCACCTGAAATTTTCTTCAGTGATTTTTGAGCTGTAAGAAAAGCAGCATAATATTTTGAAGAAGGAATATCATTATCAGGATATGCTCTTTTCAAAGTCCAGTTCTGCAAAGCTTCTAAAGCTCCCGATGTTTTAGGCGGTTTGGAATATACTTCTCTGTTTTTACTGAAATAAAAAAATGAAATTGAGATGAGTAATAGAAATAATACAGACAATATGATTGTTCCGGACTTCATAGATGCCTCATAAAGTTTTTTATTTTTTAATAAAATTTAAGTGCCTAAAAATAATTTTACGATGCTCTGTTCTTTCTTGCATCAATAAAAGATTTAACGGCAAATATTAAAAATAGCAGACAAAGTAAAGCCATAATTGCCTGCACTGTAACAGCGGCAGGTCTGGCAGTTTCAGCACCGCCAAGCATTTTGAAAAACTTAATAAGTCCGCTAACAGTTCCTGCAAACCCAAGAAGAGTTAATACAGCAGCACCGTGCATTGCGTGCTTTAAATATTTTTCATTGAGTGCCAGCCAGCCAAAAATCAACATAGGCACTCCAAAGAAAGCTGGAATGAGTGCAGTAATACTCTCACTGCTTATTCCAAAATATCCGTATAGTCCCATTACAATGAAAATAATTCCAAGTACAATTGAAAATTTAGGCATCTTTACTCCTCTTTGTTGTGTTATAAAATTATACTTTTATAATCTGATGTTAAATAGTTATAAAAGCCTTAAAACTAAATAACCATAACTATTCAGATTAAGTTTAATTTTGTTGTTAATAATTTTATGCTCGCTGCCATCAAGCAGATTTTCAGCTTTCTTTACTTTATATATTGTTGGAATAAACAATTCAACATCAACATCGTTTGAATTTTTATTAACAACAGTCAGTATTCTTTCATTCATATCCGAGCGGATGTATGCATAAATATTTTCATCTGCCTGAAGAGTCAGAAAATCACCATACCGCAAAGCAGGATGTTCTTTTCTTATATGAATTAGACTGCTGACATCTTCAAGAGTTTGCTTTTCATATTGATTAAGCTCTTCATCAAATCGCATCATTCTTCTGTTATCAGGATCTGAAGCGCCAGTCATACCAATTTCATCTCCGTAATAGATAATTGGTATTCCAGGAATAGTAAGCAGGTAAGCCATATAAACTTTAAGTTTTTTGTAGCTGTCGGGATTATCAACCTGTGGAGGATTTGTCCAGGCAATTTCTCCTGCTCTTCCATCATTAATTTCAAGATCGCCATCTGCATAAGCCATATAACGAATTTTATCGTGGCTATCCATAATATTTCCCATAAGATTATTGTAGCCAAAAACCTGAAAACTTTTTTGCATCTGATAATCAACTAATCTGAATGAAGCTTTCTCATCCAGAAAAGTTGGAACAGCCACATCATAAAGATTGAAATTAAACTGAGCATTCAACTGACCGTTGTTAACATAAGATGCGATTAAATCAATACCACCGAATGTTTCACCAATTTGATATATTTTTTTCTTTTTAGGAATTTCAATATTTCGTTTAAGTTTTTTTGTAAGCATTCGCCAAAATTCATTCGGAACATGTTTTACTGCATCGTGACGATAGCCATCTGCACCGGTTACATTTAACCACCAGACTGCATTATCAGTCATAAACTCAAGTGCATCATAAGAGCCGATGTAATCGAATGAAGGCATATAAGGTTCGAACCAGGTTGTAAGGCGATATTCATCCCATAATCTTAAATTTTTTCTTCCATCAGGAAGTTCAAGTACTCCGAACCAATTGCGATGATCTTTCCAGAAAGGATGTTCCATATGAACATGATTAGAAACAAAATCGAGCAGTATGTTTATTTTCCTTCGATGGGCCAGTTCAACAAGTTTTCTCGCAAGCTCCATATCTCCGAAATGCTCTTCAACTTTTGTTGATGATACCGGCCAATATCCGTGATAACCTGTGTACCATCTGTGTGGAGCGGGATATTCTCTGTAAGCATTATTGGTGTTATCAACAATCGGAGAAATCCAAAGTGTATTAATTCCAAGTTTGTCAAAATATCCTTCTTCAATCTTTTTAATTATTCCCGCTATATCACCACCATTATAGTTAGCTGGTTGAAAGAGTGAATCATGAACAACAGGAGAGTCATTGCTTTTATCACCGTTATAAAATCTGTCGATCATCAAAGAATAAATTATCTGATCATTAAGCGTTCTGTATTCTGTGTTACCAGCAATTTCACCATCAAAAAGTTGAACCGTTTGAATATTACTGTGTTTGCCAAATCTGTTTACAGCTAATCTCACATTGTGATGACCTTTTAACATCTCATCTTTTACTGTAAGTGAAATTTCTCTTCCATTAATTTTTATGAGTTCTTTCGGAAATTTCTGATTATCAAAAAGTGCAATCACACTTTCGTTCTCAACAAGATTACTCTTATCAAGACTTTCAAGATAGAATTTCAAAGTCAGTTTGTTATTTGATTTTTCTTTACTGAGTATGTGAAGAAAAATTTTATCTTTTGCTTGTTCTTCAATTATTCTTACCGAGTTGTAATCTCCAAGACCATTGGGAACTTTAATTGGATTTTCAGGATCAACTACTTCTTTTCCATCCACAAAAAATTTATACTCATATCTTCCGGGATCAAGCGGGATTTCAATTTCAAGAATACCATCACCATTCAGATCTTTCATCGGAAGATTTTGTCTGTTCCAGCTATTGAATTGTCCGAATAGATTTACTTGCTTTTCACCTGCTTGAGGTTTGTATGTAAAAAGATATTTTTTTGTTTTGTTAAGCTTAACTGGAATTTCGTAAGTCTTTCCGAAATACTTAAAACTAATTGTAGTTATTCCCGAAAAATCTTTTTTAGGAATAAAAGAAATTTCCTCAGTTGAACTAT
>JAIMAZ010000074.1 GCA_023511695.1 Ignavibacterium sp. | reverse complement strand
GTTGAGTTAAGTAAAATGGATGGATTTCGTCCAACTACAAATGAATACAGAATTAAAAATAAAAAACAGATTGAACCAATATTTTATATCCGCATTCCGAAAAATGATTATGACAGAATGATGAATTTCAGAACAATTGGCATAAGTTTTAATCACATATACTATAGAGAAAATGATAAAAGAATTATAACTAGTATTTTCTCAAGAAAATCACATAATTTAAATTTAAATGAATCTTTTAGTGTTTGTAATATAGAATTAGATTCAAATTTCAGAGTTGCTGATATTGTTATTGATAATGATTTCAGAGTTTTCCGTGATACACTTGTCGCACACGGTAAATTAAATCCGCCATATACAGATACAAAAGAATACAAAGAAATTATTAAGAACAGTATTTTATATTGGAAAAACGGTAATTGGGTTAAGAGGGAGGAGTTGGACTCTTAATAAAAAGCCGCCTTTTGGCGGCTTAAAATCCCCCAGAAAATTTAGGGCAGTGTTGGTGCTTAGGCGTCACAATTAATATAGATGGAATTTTACCGTTTTCGGAAAAAATGGAAAATTTTTTTTTGGTTTATCCTAGATGAAAATTGAAGTTCAGATATTACCCTTACTTAATAACCCTGACAAAGAGACTTCCGTTAATAAACTTGTTGAGGTCTCATACAAGATTGCTGCGCAATACCTCAATTTTAATTTCAGAAGAGTAAATAAAATTCTGAGTTCTGAAGAATTAACTTTGCAGGAACTTGCTCTTGATTCAATTGCAACTTTGTTTGAATATGATAGCGAGAAACAACTTAGTCAGCTTTTTATTGCTTTAAGGAAATGGGAGCCGCCAGTTCAAAATGAAAGGGATGTCGAGTCAATAGTCTCTTCAGCTCTGAAAGCAACTTTTGCTAAATTATCTGAATATGTAACGAAAGGTAAAATTTCCGAGAATGAAGAAATCATTTTCAGAAAAACTCTTTCAGATATTGTTTTTGATTTGAGAGACGGTGGTATGAACAAAGGACTTTATAAATATTTTATTCTGAATTGTGATGGATTGAGTTTAGATGTATTTCAGGAAAAATATCATAATAAACTGGAATAACTTGTAAGAATTCTGAAAGCAAATGTTGCTGATGAATTAAGGCATTAAATTCTGCCTGAGTAATTTTCCGAAAATCAGGATTTTACTTCTATTATATATATGAAAATTGAGGAATTAAGATTGAAAGATAGAATAACCGAAAAAGATTTATTTGATTTTATATTCTTTCCGGCTCTTTTGTCGAAGGAGAAATTTTTATATCTGAAAAATTCAGACGATTTTTCAAAAGAGTTAGAATTTTTTACTGAACTAAAAAAATCTTTACAGAAAGAGATCTCTGACGAAGAAAGAATTTTAATCTCGAAAAAAATTCCGGCTTACTCTTTTGATGTTTCAGACAATTCAGCAAAAATCATACATCTCTATCCTGTTGAGTTACCAAAGAAAAAAGTTAAAGGGTTGATACTTGCAGCTGCATCAGAAAATAATGGCAAACCCAAAGTAACATCGCGAACATTTTACGATGATAATAAAACATACATCATAAAGGTTATCAATTACGAAAATTCCAGCAAGATATTCGTGTTCTCAACACAGTATGAAGTAATCAAAAATTTTGATTTAGTAATTGCGCCTCAGAATTTAAGATACCACATTGATGATAACTCAATTCCGCTCGAATTAGATTTTAATGTTTTACCCGAATCAGTCACTCTGGAGTTTAATCTTATCAAACAATCCTGATCTGATCATTTCTTCAATTTTATTCATTTGATTAACTTCGCAATGAGATAAAATTGTGCTTATTCATTTATTTATCAAATCGAAAAATTTGTCTGATACCGAAATAAAATATCGAATGGCAAAAACCGGAAAGCTGATGATCGAAATACTTCCGGATAAGTGTGACTTCTGCGGTTGCTGCGTCGGAGTTTGTCCCGAAGATGCCATAGAACTTAAAGAAGCCGAAATATTTATAATTGATCCACGCTGTACAAATTGTGCTAAGTGTGTGTGGTCCTGTCCGATTGAAGTGATTAAGTTTAATAAACAAGGCGTTCAATTAAATAGTAGGCAGTAGGCAATGAGCAGTAGGCAAAACTAATCTAAGTAATAATTAGAATCATTGACTTTAAAGTTGTAAAGAAAAAAATGTGAAATGAAACTATCTTTTAGAGATTTAACTTTATACAAGAAAGCATTTGAACTTGCGATGAAGATTTTCGAATTGTCAAAAACATTTCCTAAAGAAGAAACTTATTCACTAACCGATCAAATAAGAAGGTCATCAAGGTCTGTATGCATTTGTATCTCTGAGGCATATCGAAAGAGAAAATATCAGGCTTACTTTATTTCTAAATCATCAGATGCGGATATGGAAAATTCCGAAAAACAAGTTTGGTTAGATTTTGCTTATAAATGTGGTTATTTGAATAAAAATGATTATACTAACCTAATAAATCAATCCGAGGAAATTGGAAAATTATTAAACCATATGATAGAAAATCCGGAAAAGTATTTAAGAAAAAATGAAAAATCTAAATAATTGCCCATTGCCTGCTGCTAATTGCTTACTTTGCTATGATATGTAAATAATTTTTTGTTTTATGAACAATTGAAAGATAGAATGAAAAATGAATACGACATAATAGTGGTCGGAGCTGGTCCGGCAGGTAGTATGGCCGCAAGATTTGCCGCTGAACAGGGAGTTTCTGTTTTAATGCTGGAGAAAGACAGAGATGTTGGTTATCCCGTTAGATGTGGTGAAGCAATCAGCAAAGCTGGAGTTGAGGAATTTATTCCTAGTGATGATAAATGGATTGCTGCCCGAATAAGTAAATTTTCTTTTAATGCTCCTGACGGAACAGAAGTAATAGTCGAATTTGGCGATGCAGGTTATGTTCTTGAAAGAAGAATTTTTGATTATGAACTTGCCAGAACTGCTGCTGAAGCCGGAGCTGAAATTCTGACACGGGCTTATGTTAACGGTTTGTTGCTTGATTCCGATGGAAAAGTTAGCGGAGTTAAATATGAATTTAATGGTGAACAAAAACAGTTAAAAGCAAAAATTGTAATTGCAGCAGATGGAGTTGAATCAAGAGTCGGTCGTTGGGCTGGACTAAAGACTCATATTGATTTTCGTGATATGGAAAGCGCTGTTCAGATTACCGCCGCTAATATCCCAGTTGATCAGAATACACTTTACTTCTACTTTGGAAAAGATGTTGCACCAAATGGTTACTTCTGGATTTTCCCTAAAGGACATAATAAAGCGAACATCGGACTTGGAGTCAGTGGAATTATTGGCAAGAAAAAATCCGCACAATCTTTTCTGGATGATTTTATGAATAAACATTATCCGAATGCTCCTGTTCTTACAAAAATTGCTGGTGGAGTTCCTTGTTCAATTACACTTGAAAAAATTTCTGCTCCGGGAATTATGTTAGTTGGTGACGCTGCAAGACAAGTTAATCCATTAAGCGGCGGTGGAATTGCAAGCGGAATGATCGGCGGTTCAATTGCAGGTAGAATTGCAGGCGAAGCAATTAAAATGAATAAGTTAGATCATATTTTAACTTATGATAAAGCCTGGCACGATAGGTTAGGAAAGCGACACGAAATATTCAACCGGATTAAAGAAGGCATTTATAATTTTTCAGATGATAAGTTTAATAGCATTGCTCATGCTATCTTAAAAATTCCTGTTGAAAAAAGAACGCTTGGTAAAGTGTTTACAACAGCGTTAATGAACAATCCATCTTTGCTGGTTGATATAGCAAAAGTTTTTGTAATTTGATAAAAGTATTGAGATAAATTTGAATTGTTAAAATTAGTAGAAATAACATCTCCTCTTAAAAATCAACATTAAACTCATTTTCTAAAACTCTGCACTGATTCCAATTGAAGGAAGAATTCCTATTGATGAAGATTCATCAACGCGTTGTTCTCTTCTGTCCCATCTGATTCCGCTTAAATTTTTCCGGTTATAAATATTCTGAATATCAATGTAAGTGATTAAAGTCCAGCCGCTGAAAAACCATCTCTTATCAACACGAATATCAAGACTGTGTGCTGATTTAAGTCTTCTGGAATTGTAATCAAAAATACTTTGAGTCCCATCAGAATTAAACGGAGTGTAAGGTCTGCCTGATGCAAAACGGAATTTACTGCTGACTTCCCAATACTTATCAATTTTATATCCGCCGCTTACATTAAACAACCAATTCTGGTCATAACTGCCGTCGCGCTCTATTCCATCAAGAGATGTAAAATCAGTTTTACTGTAAGTTAAACTCAATATTCCATAATAGGGAGTGTCGGATAATTTTTTCTGTATTGATAATTCAACTCCACGCGATTTACCAAAACCTTTGCTAACTAATGGTTCTAATCCAAACGAGGAAAAGTTATCATCACTGCCTGAAAATCCTGCTCCTGTATTTGCCAATACAAGATAAGGTCTAACTACACTTGTCGGATAATTTGAATAATCTTTATAGAATGTTTCAACCTTCAGTAAAGCATCATCATTAAGCTGATGATCGAAACCTAAAACATATTGATTTACCTGAACACTTTTAAGTTCTTTGTTCTTCTCATCTGCAATTAACCAGATATAAGACGGAGATTGATGATAAATTCCTGTGCTGAAATTTATATTTGTAATTGGCGTCAGCATATATGAAAGCGAAAGTCTTGGACTGAAATAAAAATTGTTTATCAAAGCGTTAAAGTAATCTGCTCTTACTCCAAAGTTTGCAGTAATTCTTTTCATCAATAATAAATTAAGATTTAAGTATGACGCACCTTTGAAGAAATTCTCCGATTTGTTAAGAGAAGTGATCGGCAGCGAATCACCAAATGAAGTAACGAATGTCGGGAAAAGAATATCTGCATCAAACTCAATAAGTTTTGCTGATGCTCCAAAATTCATTTCAACAATAGGTGAAAATTTATGAACAACATCTAATCTTAAATTATTTTCTTCTTCTTTTGATTTATTTCTGAAAATTGGATTTAAGAGTGAATCACTTTGTCTGGTATTAAAATCTGTATAGTTTCTGCCAAGAGTTATATTCATAAACCCATTGCTGAAAAGCCGCTGATAACTAAAGCCGGTGAAGTATTGAATCTGGTCGCTGCCAAGAATTCTTGAGTTGTCATATCGTTTATCTTCATCATCGTTGAAAAATTTTACATTATCAAACGCACTGACAAAAAGAAATGAAAATGAATTTGTATTATCGAGTTTATAATCAGCTTTTGAAAGAACATCATAATACTCAGGTACAAATGAAAATCCTGCTGACTTAAAAATAAAATCGAGATAACTTCTTCTTACTGAAAAGATAAAAGATGAATTTTCGCCAAACAAAGGACCTTCAGCATTAAGACCAAATTGAGAAGCAGATATTGTGGCTTTGCCGCCAAGCCGATCTGTTCTGCCGTTGCGAAGATTAATTTTCAGTACTGAGGAAAGTTTATCACCATATAAAACAGAAAAACCACCTGTTGAAAATGATGTTTCTTTTACAAAATCTAAATTGATATAACTTAGTGGTCCGCCGGTAGCGCCTTGAGTTCCGAAATGATTAATGTTTGGTACTTCTATTCCATCAACGAGATAAAGATTTTCCGATGGAGCACCGCCGCGAACAATTAAATCATTTCTGCCTGCGTCTGCCTGAGCAACACCTGGTAGAACTGATAGAGCACGAATAACATCTTCAAATCCTCCCGGACTTCTTCTTAATTCCTCATAACTAAAATTTCTTACACTCGTTGGCTCAAGAATATTTCTGCCAAAGTAATCAGCAGTAACAACAACATTTTCTATTTCAATTGTTTGGGCAGTAAGTTCAAAATCAACCTGAGTTAATTTGCCTGGTTGAACCATTACATCAGTTTTAACTCGCGGAGTATAACCTATAACAGAAGCTCTTAACTGATACATTTCAGCCGGAATATTTTTTATAACATATCTACCGTTAATATCAGTTGCAGCTCCGAAGTTTGTACCGATTATAATAATGTTTGCTCCGATTAAAGGTTGTTTGGTTACAGCGTCAACAACCAAACCTGAAATATCTCCCGAGCCATTTTGTGCTGAAATATTTACAGATAATAAAATTGCCAGAAAGAAAAATTTAAGTTTATTCATATTCCATTTTTTTTATTTTTTTACTACTGATTTAACAAAATTTGTCGTGTAAAGTTCATTTAACTCTGTTTTTGTTTTATTGTTATATTTACAGGGCATATTTACAAACTGCAATGAACAAGAGCAAAAATACAACTAAATCGAAAGAACTTTCAGAAAATTTTAATCCCGGATTTCTGAACTCATATCTTAATCAAATTAAAGAAGTTCTTCCCACCATTCCCGAAGAGTTTGAAGATGTTTTCTGGTGGAGCGGAGTAAGATACGGGAAGGAATCATTTTCCATTTATTCTGATAATGTAAAGAAAGTTATAGGTTACACTTCTGAGCAGATTCAGGCATTACCTGAAGGATTTAAATCGCTTGTGATTAGTGAAGATATACCGATTTACAATAAATCTTATGATGTACTTTCCCCGTTAAGAAAAACAAATTTTTTCGAACACATTTTCAGAATAAAAAATAAAGAAGGAAAAATTCTCTGGCTGAAAGAAAAACTTGTTCAGTACCGCAATGATGATGGAGTTCTTTTTCTTAAAGCATCTGTGTTTAACATAACTGACTTTAAGGAAAAAGAAGAAGAGCTTTCCTGTTTAGTAGAGGATAAGCAAAATAAAATTATAACCCGCGATAATTTTCTTTCTGTTCTTTCACACGATTTGCGGGCTCCATTTTCAAGCATTCTTGGATTTACAGAAGTTCTGATGAGCGATCCAAATCTTAATGAAGCTGATAGAAATGAGTACCTTAATTTTATTCACGACTCTGCTTCAAACCAGCTCCAGTTAATCAACTATCTGCTCGACTGGTCGAATATGCAAATCGGAAGACTGAATCCAAATCCACAGCGCATTCAGGCGCAGACAATTGTATTCAACTGTATTTCAAATCTTACCGGAAATGCAATCAGAAAAAATATTGAAATAAAATCCACTGTTCCGGAATCAATTTACATCAAGGCAGATGAGCGATTAATTCTGCAGGCACTAACAAATCTTGTTAGCAATGCAATTAAATTTTCATCGGAGGGAAAAACTGTAAATATTAGTGTTGATAGGTTTAATCAGGAAATGGTTGAGTTCGTTGTTGGTGATGAAGGTGTCGGAATCCCTGAAATAAATCAATCGAAAATTTTTAAGTTTGAAAAATTATTTTCCACAAGAGGGACTAAAGGTGAAAAGGGAACAGGGTTGGGTTTATCTTTGGTTCGTGAGATAGTTGAAAGGCACGGCGGACAAGTATGGTTTTACTCCAAAGAAGGGAAGGGAAGTGAATTTCATTTTACTGTTCCGAGTGCTGAAAATAGCATTCTGATTGTAGAGAACAATAAAGAAGATTACTTCAAATTTGAAAGAATGATAAGAGAACAATTTCCCCAATTCAAAGTGCTTGGGGCTGACAATGGATTTGAAGCTATCAACTTTGTTTTAAGACAGCATCCATCCGTGATAATTTCTGCACACGAACTTCCGTTGATGAATGGAGTTCAATTTATAAAATCTATCATTCGTGGCGACAGACGATTTAATACTCCAGTAATTGCTTTGTTGAATAATTATGATGAGGATGTAATTAAATCTTATCAGGAAATTGGTGTGAAAATTATTTTAACTAAACCAGTTGATCCTGATAAACTTACTGAGAATATTTCCCTTTGTGTCAATTGATTTTAGTAACTGAAAGGATTCTGAAATTATGTTAAATCAGACTGATCTAGCTTCTTTATCAAAAGGTGATTCGGTTGATCATTTTTTACTGGTAAAGAAAAGCGATTTGCGTTTAACTAAACAAAACAAAGAATACATTTCACTCGAGCTTGCTGATAAAACACTTTCTGTTCAATCTAATCTTTGGGATGATGTAAAAAATTTTCATAATCTCAAGACAAATCTTGCCTCAGGATCAATAGTTAAGGTTAAAGGTCAACTCGATGAATATCAAGGCGCACCGCAGATAAAAATTTCAGAGATTCGTTTAGCAAAAGATGAAGATAATGTTACTCCGCTGGATTTTATTCCAAGGTCGCAAAGAGATCTTGATGAAATGAAGGATGAGTTAAGAAACAGAATAAAAAAAATATCTAATCCTTATTTGAGTAAACTGCTTAAAAATATTTTCAGTGCTGAAAGATTTGAAAAATACATTACTGCACCTGCTGGTAAACTTTGGCATCACAGCTATATCAGCGGATTGATTGAACATACTCTGGAGATTATAAAAATTTGTGATTTAATGTGCGATATTCATCCTGATTTGAACAGAGATTTGCTGATTGCCGGTGCAATGCTTCACGACTTTGGTAAAATTGAAGAATTAAGTTTCGATTCAGCTTTTGAATACACCGATAAAGGAAAACTGATTGGACATATTGTAATTGCTTCAATGATAGTTGATGAAGAAATAAAAAAGATAAAAGACTTTCCGGAAGAATTAAGAATTAATTTACTGCATCTTATACTCAGTCATCAGGGGAAACTTGAACATGCTTCACCAGTTGTTCCTAAAACGCTGGAAGCGATTACACTTTATCATGCCGATGAATTAAGTGCGAAAGTAAATGCATATAAACTCACACTTCAATCTGAAATTAAAAAAGATAGTAAATGGACAAGATTTGTAAATCTTGCCGGCACAGATTTATACAGTCACGAGCTTGAAAATTTTTCTGACACAGATAAAAAAACATTATTCGATTAACAAAAAAAGGATTAACTATGAAACCCTTCGCTCACAAATTTCTGATTCTTACTGCGGTTTTATTCATTTCTTCAGTCTCTTATTCTCAGAGTCTTGAAGAGCTGTTAAAAGAGGGGGATAATCTTGTTGCACAATTTGAAAATCAAAAAGCTCTTGAAGTTTATCAGAAAGCTGATAAATTATTCCCAAACAATTGGGAAGTTTACTGGAGATTAAGTCGTGCTTATGTTGATATCGGTGAACATCTTCCTGATAAAACCGATAAAGAAAAAGATTTACAGCTCGAGTATTACAAAAAAGCTTTTGACTACGCTGATAAAGCTGTTAAACTAGCACCTACTCAATCAATTACTTATGTACGAAGAGCAATAGCAAATGGAAGAATAGCATTATTTGAAGGTGTATTCTCGGCAGTCGGAACAGTTAAAGATGTAAAGAATGATTGTGAAAAAGCTATTCAACTCGGTAATGGCGGCAATTATGTTCAGTCACTTGCACATTATATTTTGGGAAGAACTCATCTTAAGGTTTGCGAGAAACCTTACTTAGTCCGGCTTCCATTAGGACTAGGCTGGGGAGATACAGAAAAAGCTGTTCAACTACTGGAAACAGCAAACAAACTCCGACCGAATTTCAGAATGTTTATGCTTGAACTAGCTAAAGCTTATATCGAAGAGGATGAATTCGAAAAAGCAAAAGATATTCTGAAGAAAATAGAGAAAGCTCCTGTTGCTGATGAAGATGATGACAAAGTTTTAGCTGAAGCAAAAGAACTTTACGAAAAGATTAAGAACGAATGATGAGATATGTCGGAAATAAATTTCTCAAAGGAATTTATCGACAAGCTTTCAGAATCTAAGCGAATAGTATTTTTTACTGGGGCCGGAATTTCAGCAGAGTCCGGCATCCCGACTTTTCGTGGTAAAGATGGAATCTGGAATAAGCTTAAACCTGAAGAGCTTGCTAATTTCAACGCCTTTCTTCGTAATCCGCAAATGGTTTGGGAATGGTATAATCACCGAAAAAAAATTATACACGACTCAAAACCAAATGCAGGACATCTGGCAATTGCAGAATTCGAAAAATATTTTGATGATGTAGCTGTTGTAACCCAGAATATTGATAATCTTCATCGTCGTGCTGGAAGCACAAAAATTTATGAACTTCATGGAAATATCGAAAGAAATTATTGTATCAAATGTCATACTTTCTACAATGAGGAACTTGAGTTTTCTGAAGGAGTTCCAAAGTGTAAATGCGGCGGATTGATTCGTCCTGATGTAGTTTGGTTCGGAGAATTTTTACCAGCCGACCAACTTGAAGAAAGTGAAAAAGCTGCAATCAGATCTGATATGTTTTTTGTAGTAGGAACTTCTGCTGTAGTTTATCCGGCAGCCGGATTAGTTTATACCGCAAAACGCAGCGGCTCTTTTATTGTTGAAGTTAACATCGAGGAAACAGAAGTAACTTCAATTGCTGATGTTTCATTTTTTGGCGAAGCCGGAAAAGTTTTACCAGCAATACTCGAAAAAGTAAAAGAGCTGAAGAAAAATTTTTGATAGAAAGATTTATCAAAACTTCCTTGAGTTTTTATTCTATAGAGATGACATCAATTCAAAAGATGTCATCTCTTTTTTAACTCTGCGGCTCTCTTGCATTTTCTCTGTGGTTCTCTG
>JAIMAZ010000073.1 GCA_023511695.1 Ignavibacterium sp. | reverse complement strand
GATTTCTTATCAATACTTATTCTCAAGGTACATGCAATAATGGTTTGATTTTGAAAGATTTATCAAAACCAAATTCGCAATTCATTACAATCGTTGATGACTTAAATAATAATTACGGGGTTGTTGATAACCTTGGAGATAAGCTTTTGGTTTTAACAGATTATCAGGCACCAAAGTATCGTTTGATTTTAATTGACCCCCAAAATCCATCCCGGGAAAACTGGAAAGATGTTATTCCGGAATCAAAAAATGTTCTTCAATCTGTTCAGATAATAGGAGAAAAACTTGTTGCAAAATATATGCAGGACGCAAGTCATCATGTTTATCTGTTCAGTCTTGACGGTAAACCCGAAGGTGAAATTAAACTGCCTGCATTAGGAACCGTAGGATTTTCTGGCAGAAGAGATGATAACATTGCATTTTATTCATTTACATCGTTCACTTATCCCGGAACAATTTATAAGTTTGATGTAAAAACCAAAAAGTCGGAATTATTTAAACAAACTGAACTGGATTTCGATTTTGAAAATTATGAAACAAAGCAAGTATTCTACACAAGCAAAGACGGTACAAAAATTCCGATGTTTATTGTTCACAAAAAAGGATTGAAGCTTGATGGAAATAATCCGACATATCTTTACAGCTACGGCGGATTTAATATTTCATTACTTCCATCTTTCAGCACTTCAAGATTAATATTTCTGGAAAATGGCGGAGTATTTGCAATGCCTAATATTCGTGGCGGTGGTGAATATGGTGAAGAGTGGCACAAAGCAGGCATGCTCGATAAAAAACAAAATGTATTTGATGATTTTATTGCAGCAGCAGAATATCTGATTAAAGAAGGTTATACAAATCCGAATAAACTTGCCTGTGCAGGTGGCTCAAACGGCGGATTATTAATTGGTGCAGTGATAAACCAAAGACCGGATTTATTCAAAGTTGCACTTCCGGCAGTTGGTGTTATGGATATGCTTCGCTTTCATAAATTTACAATTGGTTACTACTGGGTTGTTGAATATGGTTCAAGCGACGATCCGGAACAGTTCAAATATCTTTTTGCTTATTCACCTTTACATAACATTAAAGAAAATGTTAATTATCCCGCAGTACTTGTTACAACTGCAGATCACGATGACAGAGTAGTACCAGCTCATTCTTTTAAGTACATTGCAACATTACAAGAAAAGTACAAAGGCGAAAACCCTGTATTGATAAGAATAGAAACTAAAGCAGGACACGGAGCAGGCAAACCAACATCAAAAATAATTGATGAAGTTGCAGATGTATGGTCATTTGTATTTTATAATTTGGGAGTTACTCCAAAGTATTAATTTTATTTTAACAAACAATTCTGTCTACTAACTGTCATTTGTGGCGACAATACTGTCGCCATAATTTTTTTATCTGGTTCAATTGCTTTTCAACCCTTCATTGAAACTTATATTCAAAAGATTTGAACAATCGTCTTATCGGCAAAGTAATTGCATAATATTTTCTAAAAACAGGAGGAAAAAGTGAGAAGACTATTCTTAGTAATCTGCATGTTCATATTTTTTTCACAAATAAATTTTGCCCAAACCGCACCAGTTTTGTTTTCTAAACCCAAAGTTTCTGCCGGCTTTTTAATCGGCTATACAGATAATATTGGCGGCAATGTTTACGGAACTATTTCAAACTTTACTTATGATGTTCCTCTTTCAATTAGGTTTTCTTTGGGATACACAGTAACAGATGCAGGCAAACCGCTTGATGCAAGAAGAATTTTTATTAATGATGCAACTAATGGTACTCCTGAAGAATCGGGATATATCTGGGAGCTCCGGTTGGACTTTGTTTATCCGGTTAGATTATTCTCACTGAGTAAAACTAATTTTATCTTTGGTCCGCGCTACTCAATGTTTACAGGCAACTTTAAGTTTATCGGAGGAAATGAATTCTTTGATGTTACCGCTAATCAATGGGGAATTGGTACTGGTCTGGAAACTCATTTAGGAATTTCTCCATCAATGAGTTTTGTTGTTGCTGCAGGATTTGATTATTACTTCCAATCAACTTTAATCGGACACGATACTGCATATAGCCCCGATGGACAGAATGTAAACCCTCGTCGTGATTATACTTTTAATGATGCTGATGACGCTGTAAACCAACCGAAATATGAATTCAGAATTATGGGCGGCTTAAACTTTAATTTTTGATTAAGAGAAGTTAAGAGACCGGAGGAGTGAATAAAAAAGAGCTGCAATCATTTTATGATGCAGCTCTTTTGCTTTATTGTTTATCAGATTTGATTGTTTCTTACTTTGAATAAAAGAATATGTAGTGATTATCTTAAAGATCGTGATAAGCAATCCATACTCTTGTTACAGATGTCCAGTTAAATTTCCCTTACTAAATACCAATCTATTTTTCAAACTTATTTAACTAAATTTGATTCGAAAATAATTTAGTACTAAGCTTTATAAAATAATCTTCAATAATTCTTTGGTAATTAATCAGGATGTAATAAATGAGTTAATCGTATGGAAACAATGAAAGCAATTTTGTTCGATGAACCCGGAGAAGCAGAAAAATTATATATCGGTAATTTTCCAAAACCAGAAGTCGGTGAAGAAGAAATACTTGTGGAAGTAAAAGCAACGGCGTTGAATCGGGCAGATATTTTACAACGAATGGGAAAATATCCTCCGCCGCAAGGGGCAAGTCCTGTACTTGGTCTTGAAATATCGGGAATTGTTGTTGAGAAAGGTTCAAAAGTTTTCAAATGGAAAACAGGCGATAAAGTTTTCGGTTTGATTCCCGGCGGAGGTTATGCTCAGTTTGCAGTTATTCACGAAAAAATGGCAATGCATATTCCTGATAAATTAAGCTTTGAAGAAGCTGCCGCAATTCCCGAAGCATTTTTAACATCATATCAGGCACTTGTATGGCTTGCAGAACTTAAAGCCGGTGAGTTCATTCTCATTCACGCCGGTGCAAGTGGTGTTGGAACCGCTTCAATTCAGCTTGCGAGAGAAATTGGTGCTAAAATTATTATAACAGCTTCTGCTGAAAAACATTTTATTTGCAAAGAACTCGGCGCAGATGTTTTAATTGATTACAAATCTCAGAATTTTAAAGATGTTGTAAAGAATAAAACCAGCAATTATGGTGTTGATGTAATAATAGATTTTATTGGTGCGAATTATTTTAACGATAATGTTGAATCTCTTACAAGAGATGGAAGATTAATTTTACTTGCAACTCTGTCCGGGGGAAAAGTAAATGAATTTGATGTGAGACAAATTCTTACAAAGCGTCTGAAGATTATCGGATCAACATTACGCTCAAGGCCACTTGATTATCAGATTAAACTTACAAAAGAATTTAAAGAATTTGCTCTGGATAAAATAGCTTCGGGAAGAATAAAACCCGTGATTGATAAAATTTATGATTGGAAAGATGTTGTACAAGCTCACAAAAGAATGGAAGAAAATAAAAACATTGGGAAAATTATACTGAGAATTAATTAAGTTTAATCAAAATAATTCGTGATAATTAGTGAAATTCGTGGCTGAACAACAAAGGAGGAATTATGCAAATTAAAGACAGCGTTTTCATTGTAACCGGTGGAAGTGCCGGAATCGGTAAAGCAACAGCAAAACTTATTGCAGAAAAAGGCGGTAAAGTTTTAATTACCGGAAGAGATAAGCAAAGATTAGAATCAACTGCAAAAGAAATTGGCGCGTTAGCAGTTCAGGCAGATGTTTCAAAAGAGAAAGATGTTCTGAAGACTTATGAAATTCTGATGAGAGAATTTAGTAAACTCGATTGTTTGATCAACAATGCCGGAATTGGCGGTAAATGGGAAGATACTTTTAATCTCAGCTTACAAAATTTTCTTGATGTGTATTCAGTAAATGTTTTTGGTGCCGCACTAATGGCAAGAGAAGCAGCAAAAATTTTCAAACTTCAGAATTATGGAAATATCATTAACATATCCTCAACTGCCGGAACAAAAGGTTTTCCGAACGGAACAGTTTATTCCTCATCAAAATTTGCTTTGCGTGGAATGACTCAGTGCTGGCAGGCAGAGCTGCGAAAATTTAATGTGCGCGTTATACTTGTTAATCCGAGTGAAGTAACAACTGCTTTCGACAACGATGAAAGAGTTGAAAGACCAGAAGTAAAAAATAAACTTCGCCCGATTGAAATTGCACATACAATTGTCTCTGCTCTCGAAATGGATGACAGAGGTTTTATTCCCGAAGTTACTGTTTGGGCAACAAATCCCTTTTAATCAAAAGATAAAATTGAAGAATCATCAATTGGTAGAGTAATGAGTGAAAAAATTCCAATGTGGCTTAGCATTGTAAGAGAAATTCAACAGCTTTCTCAAACCGGATTAGCTTTTGCAACTAATGATTATGAAAAGAAAAGATACACACGGCTAATCGAAATAGTTTCAGAAATTATTGAAAACCACAGTCAACTTGAAAAAGAATCCGTAAAAAAATATTTAATGAATCATCCTGGTTATGCAACACCAAAGATTGATGTTCGTGCTGCTGTTATAAAAGACAATCAGATTTTGCTAGTACAAGAAACAACGGATAAATGTTGGGCAATGCCCGGCGGTTGGGCTGATGTTGGTGATATTCCTTCTCGGGTTGCAATTCGCGAAACCAAAGAAGAAAGTGGGTTTGATGTTATACCAACTAAAGTGATTGGTGTTTTTGATGCAAACAGACTTGGCGGACATTTGGAACTTTTTCACGCTTTCAAAATTATTTTTCTTTGTGATTTAATTGGTGGAGAAGCACGAATTAGTGATGAAACTCTCGATGTGAAGTTTTTCCCTCTGGATAATCTTCCTCCGCTTTCATTAAACAGAACAAATGAAAAGCATATTGCGGAAATTAAATTACATCTGATTGATAAAAATCGTCCGGCTTACTTTGATTAAATCGTAGAATGAAAAATTTAATTTTAATAATTGTTATAACTTGTTTTGTTAGCAGTTGCGCTACATTTAACAGTGCTTATTACAATAATGCTCTTAGTGAATACAATAATGGAAATTATCAATCAGCACTTTTTTATCTTGATGAAATTCTGAAAGAAAATGAAAATGTATTTGAAGCTTTGGTTTTAAGAAGCAAAGTCTATCTGAAACTTGGCAGTAAAGATTCCGCTGAAAAAGATTTACAAAAAGCATTACTTCAGAATGAAGATTATGAATCTCATTTTATCATTGCAAAAATTGCATTGGATAAAAAAGATTATCAAACTTCGCTTTATCATCTGGACAAAGCTATTTCTCTTAATCCTCAATTCATTGACGGCTATCTTAATCGTGCTTATGTGTTTTATCAAATTGGAGATTATGACAAATCACTTGATGATTATAAGAAAGCTTACGAACTAAATCCGCATAACTCAATTCCTCTGACTAATATTGGTTTTATTTATGGATTGATTGGGCAAAATGATACTGCGATGGAATTTTATACAAAAGCTATTTCAATTAATCCGAATGATTTTAATGCATATTACAATCGGGCTAACGAATATTTGATGAAAAGAAAAAATCAGGAAGCGTTGAATGATTTATTAAGTGCTTATGAGCTTAACAAAAACAACATTGAATTACTTTTTCTTATTTCTGAAACAAGAGTTAAGATGAACGATTATCAGAATGCATATAATGACTACTCAAAAATTCTTTTTATTGATTCACTTAATTCTAAAGCTTACTATCAGAGAGGATTATTAAACATTGAGTTGAAAAGAGAGAAAGCTGCCTGTGAAGACTTTACAAAAGCCGGAAGTCTAGGATACTTTGATGCTTACGAACAAATCCGAAAATACTGTGTGAAGAAACCATCGTTAAAGAAGAAGAAGAAATAAAAAGGGAGCCGAAGCTCCCGCAAAATATTTACCTTCCTACCTTATCCAGATATTCCTTTTTAGCCATTAGTTGCTCTTTGGTTTCTTGTCTGTTTGGATCCATAATAATTGCATCCGAAGGACAAGCAGGAATACATTGAGGAGAATCATAAAATCCAACACACTCTGTGCATTTATCAGGAGCTATGTAAGTGTGTTCTTCATTTAATGGATCGTGAGATTCACCACCTAAAATCCAAGGATCACCTGCATTGTAGATTGCATTGTTCGGACATTCAACTTCGCAGGCATTGCAGGAAATACAATCATCTGTAATAAATACTGCCATAAGTTCCCCTATAGAATTTTGAGAAATTATTTTGTCGTTCCAAACTTAAATAATTTTTTTGAGATAACTCTTTAAACAAAAAAAGGATTGCTTCATAGATCACGAAGCAATCCTTCTAGAAATCTTTTTTAATAAACTAATCTATTTTTATTGGTTCCTGCCTTACAGGTACTCCGTTTATTTCAAGAATTTTTACAATGTTTCTTAATCTGTTCATTGACGGCCAGTAAGTTCCAACAACTTTTACTTTATATTTATTTTCCTCTTGTAAACATCGGGTAAATTTCATCTGCATTTTTCTTTTCGTGATAATAGTTATTTTCATTAAGAAAAACTTCATCGGGAGTAAAGATTAAATACTTTGATGGTTCAGAACCAAATCTTTCCTTATTGACAATCTCAATAGTTATAATATCCTGAGTAAGATATGGTTCAAAGAAAAGATAACCGAAATAAACCACCAGAAACAATATTACTATTCCGAAGAAAACCGATAATTTGAAAAGTTTATTAGAGATGAACATTCCTGTTTCTCCTTCAGCTTTTTTCTTTTGCAATTATGCGATAAAACATCAATAACAGAAATCGGATAACTTCTGAAATTTCAAAATTTGAACCATACAAATGACATCATTTTACGGGAATTTTACAACTCGTTTAGAAAAAAGAAGTCAATTTTTCTAAAGCAAAAAGTAACATTTACATCAAACAGAATCACACGGCATTTGTTTTTCCTGTAATCATCTGCCAAACGGTCATCATAATAATTTGTATATCGAGTTTGAATGACCAATTTTCAATATACCAAAGATCATATTTAATTCTCTGCAAAGTTCTTTTCCGGTTTTCATCTTCATCAGGAGTATCACCACGATAGCCGTGAACCTGTGCCCAGCCGGTAATGCCAGGTTTAACATTGTGCCTTAATTTTATTGCCTCAAAATATTCGCTGTACTTGTTATGAAATGGAATCGGATGCGGGCGCGGACCAACAACTGACATTTCTCCTTTCAAAACATTAAAAAACTGAGGCAGCTCATCAATGTTAGTTCTTCTTAAAAACTTTCCGATTCTTGTAACTCTCGGATCATCTTCAGTAACAGGCTGGAATTCAACTTTCCTGTTTTCACTTTTCATTGTTCTGAACTTGTAGCATTTAAATCGATTATCTTTAACACCAACTCTTTCCTGCAAATAAAACACAGGTCCCTTTGAACTAAGTTTTATAAGAAGCGCAATTAACGGAAACAACCAGCTGAATAAAAACACAATAACAAAAAGAGAGAAGAAAATATCAAATGTTCGTTTGATAAATCTTCGGCTTGCTTCTTCGAGCGGCTCATTTCGGGCAGTAATAACTGGAAAAGACCCGATTGAATTGACTGTAAAACGATTGGAAAGAAATCTGAAATAGTCGGGAATTAAATGAACTTTTACAGCATTGATATTACAAACACGAATTATATCATCGAGCTGAGATGAATTTTCTTCGGGAAGTGTAATAACAACATCATCTACCTGATAAGTTTTCAGAATTCTGTCAAGTTCTGAAATTGTTCCGAGATATTTTTCTTCAGTTTTTTCATCATCAACAAAACCAATAAACTTGTAACCAAATTCAGGAACATCACAAATTGTTTCCTTAAAGTTTTTACCTGTTTCTCCGGCTCCGACTATAATTAGATTTCTTACACTTATTCCTTTTTTATGAAGCTCCTTTAGAGACTTCTTAAAAATGATTGTGCGAACACTAATTGCAACAGTAAGAAAAACTCCGAGATAAACAATAAAATTTCTTGTGAAGAGATCTTCTTTTACAAAAAAGATAAATGCGATTGTAATCAGAACCTGAACAACAGAGCTTTTAACGATATTAAAAAATTGGGTTGAAAATCTTCGCGTAAAAAAATCGTTGTAGAAGCCGGAAAGATTTGTGTAGAAATACCAGACAAAATTTAGCAGAGCAAGAAGTATAAACATATAATTCCGCTGAAGCAGTATTTCCCACGACTGCGCAAGCACTGCCGAAAGTATAAAAACCAGATTCAGCAGCAGTAAATCAATTAATAGTCTTGCAATATGAATGGTGCGTTTATTAACAATCATTTTGTTTTTTTCTTGCCGAAGAATTCGTCAGACTTTTCATCTACATATTGTTTTATTTTTTCTTCAAAAATTTTTCTGCTGAATTTTTTAGTGTAGTCGGAAATTTCATTATGATTAAAAGAATCTTCAATGCTTTCAAATCTTCTTACTGCATTTTTAATATCTTCAACATTCTGATTCTCAAATAAAATTCCTGTTTTACCATCAACCACAGTTTCAGCGGTTCCTCCTCTGTTTAAAGCAATTACAGGTGTTCCGCAAGCCATTGCCTCCACTACAACAATACCAAAATCTTCTTCTGCTGTAAAAACAAATGCTTTGGCTTTTTGCATTAATTCTTTAAGAGACTTTTCATCCTGGTAACCAATAAATTCTACATTAACAAGAAAGTTGCTTTTAAGCTTGTTTAATTCAGGACCTGTTCCGGCGATAACTAATCTTTTATCAGGCATTTGGGAGAAAGCTTCAACAATTAGATCAATCCGTTTATAAGGTACTAATCGTGATGCAACGAAATAATAATCATCTTTGTTATTAACACATTCAAATTTATCAACATCAACCGGAGGATAAATCACAGTTGAATTACGGTTGTAAATTCTTTTCAGTTTTTCTGCAATGTAATTTGAATTAGCGATCAGATAGTCTGGCCGCTGAGCGGTTTTCAAATCCCATTTTCTCAGGTAGTTTAAAACTTTTGTAGCAACGATTTTTTTTAATCCCTTGTTAAGTTTTGCGGCTTCGAAATAAGTTTCTGCTTCATCCCATATGTATCGCATTGGTGAATGACAGTAGCTAATGTGCAATTGATTAGGTTTCTTGCGGACACCTTTTGTTACTGCATGAGAGCTTGAAATAATAACATCATATTTACTAAAGTTTAAACTTTCGATTGCAAGAGGAAACAATGGCAGGTATGATCTGAATTTTTTTTCTGCAAATGGAAGTTTTTGTATAAATGTTGTATGAGCGTGTTTGCCTTTAAGAATTATTTTTCTATGCTCGTCGTTAAGAAAATCAACCAGAGCAAAAACATCAGCATCTTTCCAGATATTTGTAAAAGATTCAAATACTCTTTCTCCGCCAGCGTAAAAAACAAGCCACTCGTGAACTAATGCGATCTTCATAAAATTATCTTTTCGTAAACTTCCTTTAACTTAAAAATCATTTTTTCCTCTGTAAATTTATCTAAAAAAATCTTGCGGGCATTATAAGACATCCTTTGATAGTTAACCGAATCACTCTTTAGTTTTAATATAAAATCAGCAGCTTGTAAAAGGTTATTTAACTCAAAAAGAAAACCACTTGTATTATCAATCACAACTTCAGTATTTCCTCTTACATTTGAGGCGATAATTGGCAAACCGAACATTGAAGCTTCGAGCAGAGAATAAGGAAGTCCTTCACTCAGCGAAGGTGAAAGATAAATATCAGAAGCTGCAACATAGTCCATTGAGTTAATAATAAAACCTGTTAAAAAAATATTTTTTAAATTTCTTTTTTCAATTAATGAAAGAACATTTTGCTTCTCTTCTCCATCGCCGGCAAGAACAAATAAAATTTCTTTTTCATCTTTAAGAAAAGATGCTATTTCGACAAATGCTGTTACATTTTTTGTTTTATCAAAGCGGCTTAAATTCAGAATAATAAATTTATCTTCCGGTAAACCAAGATTTTTTCTTAATAAAGTTTTGTCAAAAGTTTTATACACATCTTTCAATCCGTTATAAATTACAACTGATTTCTGTGAATCATAAATTCTGTAATCCAGACAAACTTTCTGTTCTCCTTCAGAAACATTGATAAATAAATCAGTAAAACCTGACAGAATCTTTTCGATGAAAATGTAAATTGCTTTGGAGATTTTGCTATAAGTTTCAATATGGAAACCATGCCAGGTAAAAATAATTTTAACTGAAGGTAAAAATATTTTTAGCAGTCTTGCATAAATGCCAGCACCTTTTCCGTGTGCGTGAATTTGTTTAATCTTATTTTTCCTTATAAAACCTATTAGTTTCAAGAAAAATAAAATTGAAAATTTTCTGTGAGGAAGTTTGAAGAATTTATCGTTCAGCTCGTTTGACCATTTTGTTCCAAATGGCTCATCTGAAGGAGAAGCAATATAAAAATTGAAATGGTTACGAAGATTTTCAAAAACAGAATTTAGATGTTTTGAGCCGCCGCCAATATCTGAACGAAGTGTTATCAGCAAAATGTTTTTATTCCACATTTCTGTTTAAGCCGTAAAGTTGATTTATTTATTGTATTTTTG
>JAIMAZ010000072.1 GCA_023511695.1 Ignavibacterium sp. | reverse complement strand
CAAGATATGCATTACCGATTGGATTAATTGCAGATGTTGCCGGAATTCTTGCTGCACTTTTTATTGTAACTTTATTATATGGATAAGAAAAAAATTTTTATTACCTACGGAATTCCTGAAATTGGAATTCAACTTCTCCTCAAAAAGGGATTTGAAGTTGAAGTTCATTCCAAAGAAAAATTAATTTCTAAAACTGAGCTGATCAATAAAGTCAGACAGGTTGATGCAGTTATAACTTTGCTTACTGATAAAATTGATAGAGAAGTAATTGATGCAATGCAGCGATGTAAGATTATTGCAAATTATGCTGTTGGCTTCAATAATATTGATATTGACTATGCAAAGAGAAAAGGAATAATTGTAACTAACACTCCTGATGTACTCACAGATTCAACTGCTGATCTCACTATGGCATTAGTACTCGCTTGCCTCAGAAGATTTAATGAAGGCGAGAAAATGATGCGTAGCAATAAGTTCAAAGGATGGCGTCCGAAATTATTACTCGGTTATGAACTTAAAAATAAAATTTTTGGAATTGTTGGTATGGGAAGAATCGGATTTGCAGTTGCTAAAAGAGCTTTCGCATTTGGTTGTAAAATTGTTTACTACTCAAATCATAGAAATGATGAGGCAGAAAAATTATTTAATGCAAAAAGAATTTCGCTGCGAACTTTGATGAAAAACTCTGATATTATATCACTGCACGTTCCTCTAACATCTAAAACAAAAAATTTATTAAATGCTGAATTACTTTCTCTTATCAAACCATCTTCTGTTCTGATTAACACAGCAAGAGGAGAAGTGATTGATGAAAAGTATCTTATCAGTTTATTAAAGCAGAAAAAAATTTTTGCAGCAGGTTTTGATGTCTATGAAAATGAGCCAAACATTAATCCTGAATTATTAAAACTCTGGAATGCAGTTTTATTACCTCATTTGGGAAGTGCAACACACGAAGCAAGAAATAAAATGTCTGAGCTTGCAGCAAAGAATGTGATTGCAGTTTTATCAGGGAAAAAGCCATTAACTCCGGTAAATTAAGTACATCGCTGTTTTAACATTTATTATATTTACAAATAAAAATAAAAAGAATTAGCCATGAGATTCGGAATTCCAAAAGAAACCCAATTTGAAGAAAAACGAGTAGCATTAACACCTGCAGGAGTGGATGCACTTGTAAGAGCTGGTCACACTGTTTACATTCAAAGCGGTGCTGGTGAAGGAAGTCATTTTTCCGATGAGGAATTCAGAAAAACCGGTGCTCAAATTGTCTATTCTGCTGAAGAAGTTTTCGGAAGACCAGAAGTGATTGTTAAAGTTGCGCCACTTAGTGAACAGGAAGCTGAAATGCTTCAGGAAAATCAGATACTATTTTCATTTCTTCATCTTGCTGTTGGCAAACGGAAAGTGCTTGAAACATTATTGCGTAAGAAAATTACTGCTATTGGTTATGAGCTGATTGAACAGGATAGCAGATTGCCAGTTCTTCATTCTATGAGTGAAATTGCAGGGCAACTTGCAATTCAGAATGCTGAACGACAACTTGAAACTTTTAGCAAAGGCGGACGAGGAATTCTATTAGGTGGAATAACAGGAGTTGCACCAGCTGCGGTTGTAATTCTTGGTGCTGGAGTTGTTGGTGTAACTGCCGCTGCAGCAGCTCTGGGAAGAGGTGCCCAAGTAATAGTTCTTGATAAGGATTTGAATCGTCTTCGTCAGATTGATGTAAATTTCAGAAAAAGAATTACTACAGTAGTTGCAAATCCATATACCATTTCACGAGGTGTTAAGTTCGCTGATGTGTTTATTGGTGCTGTACTTATTAAAGGGGAAAAAGCTCCGCATCTTGTTACTGAAGAGATGGTCAAACAAATGAAAAAAGGTGCGGTGATTGTTGATGTATCGATTGATCAGGGTGGTTGTGTAGAGACAAGTCACATTACAACACTTTCTGATCCTGTTTATATTATGCACGATGTTATTCACTATTGTGTTCCGAATATGCCAGCGCTGGTTTCAAGAACTGCAAGTTATGGTCTCAACAACGCTTCTTTGGAATTTATAATGAATATTGCTGAAAATGGTTTGACCAATGCTTTACTTTCTGATGCAGGACTTGCAAAAGGAGTGTGCACACATAATGGTTATTGCTCAAACGAATCTATCGCTCACAACTTTAATATTGAATTCAGAAAATTACATCTATTCTCAACCAATTGATTATTAACTATGAGTATTATTATGGCAGCCGAAGAAGAAGTATCATATAAGCAATTTATACCAACGAATATTTTAAGAGTTTATAATAGCAAACTCGTCTCTGCAGATGAAGCAATTAAACATATTAAATCTGGAGATAACATTGTTGTTCAGCCGGGTTGTGCTGCACCAATGGAATTGATCCGGGCATTAGTCAGAAGAAAAGATGAACTCTCTGATATTACAATTTATCATATTCTTATTGTTGGTGAATTACCTTACTTACAGCCGGGAATGGAAAAACATTTTAAGCACAAAGCATTTTTTATTGGTGCTAACTCCAGACAAGCTGTTAATGATGGCAGAGCTGAGTTCATTCCTATTTTTCTTTCAGAAGTTCCTTTATTATTCAAGTCCGGACAAATAAGATCTGATGTTGCACTTCTGAATGTTTCACCGCCGGATGAACATGGATTTTGTAGTTATGGTGTTGATGTTGGAACAATCAAAACACCGGCAGAAAAATCCAGGCTGATTATTGCTCAGATAAATCGCCATCAACCAAGAACATTGGGCGATAGCTTTATTCATATCAACAAAATAAATTATATAGTTGAATATGATGAACCAATTCACGAGTTACCTCAGGTTGATCCCAATGCTACTAAAGATGAACTTGAAGTGTTCGATAAAATCGGAAGTTACATTGCTGATCTGGTAGAAGATGGTTCAACATTACAAATGGGTATTGGTGCAATTCCGGATTCAGTGATGAAATATCTGCATAGCAAAAAAGATCTTGGTATTCACACCGAAATGTTTTCTGATGGAATTATTGAATTAGTTGAACAGGGAATTATCAACGGCGAAAAGAAAACACTTCATCCCGGAAAAATAATTGCAGGATTTGTTTTAGGAACACGCAGAGTTTATGACTTTATAGATAATAATCCGATAATTGAATTTCATCCACAGGAATATGTTAACGATCCCTTTATCATTGCTAAGAATAACAAAATGGTTGCTATAAATTCTGCGATTGAAGTTGATTTAACTGGTCAGGTTTGTTCAGATTCAATCGGAACAAAATTCTATAGTGGAATTGGTGGACAAGTTGATTTTATTCGCGGTGCTGCAAGATCTGAAGGAGGGAAGCCAATTATTGCTTTGCCATCGAGTACTAAAAATGGAACAATCAGCAGAATAGTTCCTGCGCTTAAACCAGGTGCCGGAGTTGTTACTTCACGTGGTGATGTTCACTATGTAATTACCGAGTTTGGTGTTGCAGAACTTTTTGGCAAGTCAATTCAGGAACGGGCAAAAGCATTAATCAATATTGCGCATCCGAACTTCAGAGATGAGCTAACAAAATATGCCAAAGAAATTTTTCACATCTGAGTTTCAATGGTAGCAGTAATTGGAGATGTTCACGGTTGTTTTTATACTCTCACAAATCTGATTGAAAAAATAGGCGAGGAATTTCCTAAGGCAGAGATTTATTTCGTTGGTGATTTGGTTGATAGAGGTAAGTATAGTTGTGAAGTTATGGATTTTATTGAGGAGAAAAAATTCAAATTCACCATTGGCAACCACGAATACATGTTTCTAAACTATTTTAGAAATCCGTCCTCCTTCTGGAGAGAAGCCTGGTTTAATAATGGTGCAGAAGCAACTCTTAAATCCTATGAAAACCGTTTTACAAGAATTGATAATCATCTTAAATTATTAGATGAAGCAACATTGTTTTATAATCTTGATGATTGCTTTATTTCACACGCCGGAATTTCTCAATTTTATTCCGATATCATTAATGATGAAATAATAAATGACAAAGAGAAACTAAACGAAATTTTATCAAATGATTTATTGGAAGATTTTGGCGTTCTATGTTGTAGAAGTTCGTTAATGAATATTGGAAAACTTCAGGTTGTTGGACACACCCGAATGTATGAACCAAAGTATATCAAAGAAAAAAATGTTCTATATATTGATACAGGTGCAATCGGAGGGAATAAATTAAGTGCTGCAATCATCGAAAATAATAACATAATTAAGTTTATTTCTGTACCAACAAACAAAGGCGATATTTACTAAACTAATTTCGAAATATCTTCTATAGTAATTGTCATTAGTTCTTCATCCGAAACTACTTCCTGCTTGCTTAGTCGTGCTTCCTGATTCGTAATTGCTTTGAAAATTAAATTGAGCACTGTTTTAGAATTTCCATTTTCCTGATTTAAAGAATACAAATCATTAAATATATCCAATAGAAGTTGCCAAGCACCTTCATCGAGCTGATAGCCATATTGCTGAGTAAAGTATAGAGCAATTTCAAGCATCTCTCTCGGATTATAGTTTCTGAAATGAAAAGTGTTTGTGAAAAAATTTTTTAGTTCCGGATAGATATTCAGAATTCTATTTATTTCATCTTGTGTATCTGAAAGTATAAGTACGAATTTATCACTCGCTATTTTAAGCAAACTTAATGTTATGTCAAAGAAATCTCTGATAAAGTTTTCCTCATTAGATATCAATTGACCAGCATTATTCAATAGAATTACTTTTCCTTCAAATTCATTCAGTAAAATTTCGGCAGATAATCTGCTTTCTTTAGGAAAATAATTTTTTATTGTCAGCCTGTCTAATTCAATTGGTGTGCTATGGCTGATTAGTCCCAGATCAGAAAGAATATTTGCATAAATTTTTGCAACAGTGGATTTACCAGTTCCGGCAGTTCCGATAAATAAACCATGCAAATTACGCGGCAGTACATTTAATCCGCGTTCTTTTCTTATAGCAGCAACTTTTTCACTGTTAATAATTCTGATGATAGTTTGTTTTACCTCAGTCAAGCCGGATAACATATCCAATTCATCAAGATGTTTTCTGATTGAATAAATATAATCACCATTTGAAGAAGCTTCTTTTGACTTTTCTAATTTTATGATATCGGTTATATCTTCTTCATTAATTGTTCTGTTGAGATCATCATTTCTCCTTTCGCGCGGAATATCTGCAATTCTGAGTAAATGTTTTCTCTGAATTATGTCAAAGATATTTTTTAACAATAATGTATTTGGCGGATATTTTTCTTTGTTACGATAAACATGAAAGAAAAATTTTCTTAATAGCCCGGCACTATTTTCTGAAAGCCTTAGTTTTTTATCTTTAATCATAGAAATGAAAATCTCAAGCAATTCATCAGGTGTATAATCATCAAAGGTAATTGTTTTACTGAAAAAATTTTTAAGATACTGATACTCAGCAGGAATATTTTCCGGAAAATTAATAGATGTCTCTGCTATTACAATAGTTTTGCCTGCGTCTTTCTGTAATCTTTGAGAAATATTGCTTGCAAATTCAGAAGTGATAGATTTATTTAATGACTTATCAGAAAATACAAAATCAAAATCCTTTATGAATAAAAAACTGCCTTTTACTTTATCAAAAATTTTATGAATTCTATCAGCAGTTTGATAAATATCATTGCCAATAAATTGACGTACATCAAATTCATAAAATTCATTCTTAGAAGTAATTCTTAGTGCATAAAAAAGTTCAGATAGTAACTTTGCAGAGATGTTTTGTCCAGCAGAATTTTTCCCGACAAAAAGAAAATGATAGTTGAATTTCTCTGAAAGATTTTCACCCTCTTCAGAATAATATCTGGCAAGCTTTATAATTTCCTCAACCTCTCTTTTGAAATTATCCAATCCGGTCAATTGATTAATCTTTCCACTAACTCTCTCAACATTTTTATTATCGGTATCTTTCGATGAAATTACATTGCCAAACTTTGACAAAGCATTTCTGACATCTTCAATTTTAATTATGTTGAGAGGGAAGTATGTTCTCTCGGATTCTGAAACTGCCTGATATCGTTTGCTCAGCTGAATCTTGGTCTCAGAAAATATTTTTCTGATTAATCTTGCGTTGCCAAAAGATTCATCACGATTTTTATAGATTTCTGAAATCTGTTTCAATAAAAACTCTTCAGCAGAACTATCAAGTTCATATTCTTCCTTTGAAGCAAAGAGTTTGAAAATCTGAACAAGCTGTTCAGGAGCATAATCATCAAAATAAAAAGTATGAGTAAATCTTGATTTTAATCCCGGATTTGATTCAATGAAATCATTCATCAAATAAGGATAACCAGCCGCAATGACAATAAACTTTCCCTTAAAATCTTCCATTCGCTTCAGAAGAATGTCTATCGCTTCTTGTCCGAAGTCAGATGAAGTGTTTGCTTTCTTTAACGAATAAGCTTCATCAATAAATAAAATACCACCAAGTGCCTCAGAAATAATTTTATCAGTCTTTAATGCAGTCTCACCAATGTACTGCCCAACTAAGCCAGCTCTGTCAACTTCAATAACATGACCGTTTTCTAATACTCCCATTGCCTTTAGAATTTTACCAAACAATCTTGCTACAGATGTTTTACCAGTTCCCGGATTACCTAAGAACATACAGTGAAGTTCAAGTTTCTCATCAGTCTTTACACCTTTCTTCTTTCTCTCACTAATGAAATTAAGATAAGTCAGAAAATCGACTAAAGATTGTTTGAGATTATCTAAACCGATGAACTCATATAATTCATTTAATAAATTTTCAAGTGAAACAGAATCACTCTTGTGGAAAGTATAAAGGTCAACTGCAGCAGGTTGAGAAGTTTCAGACTTAAATAATATTCCGGAAAAATTTTCTGATTCAGAAGTTTCCAAATTAATTATCTCTGATTCACCAATTAAAAATTTTCTTGAGCAGATATTTTTCTCATCAAAAATAATTTCAACTTTGCCTTCGCCTGATTTCCAGAATCCCGGTAATTCAGTGCCCCAGCTCTGAACAAATTCAATCAATTCCCAATCTGATTTTAATTCAATCTGAAAAGTATTTCTTCCGGTTTCAGTTCCATTCAAAAACCAAATGGCAGTGCCACGTACAATTTTAGTTTCCAGTTTGAAAAAAGGATTCCGGAATATAAGTTCAATCGCTATATAGGTGATGTTATTTTCATCAAATTGAAGAAGATATTTCCTTTTACCTGAAGCGATACTATCAGACAAATCAAAAAATCTTGCTGATAAAATTTCAATATCACTCTCAGGCGATTTCTTTAATTCAGTTTCAGAAATAATTTTTCTCAAGCTAATCGGTTCACTTTCTGATGTCCTGAACTTTTTTATGATCCTGATTTTCTCAATAGCATCAATTAAAACAGGATTGTTGAAATAAGTATTTTTCAAATCATTCACAAGATGTTCTGCTTCTTTTATTCTGAATTGAGAAACAAGTGCAGAAAGGTGAAGAAGTCTCAATTGATTTTGAATTTCACTATCCGAAATTTTACTTGCAAAAATTTTGTGTATAAAATGTGTAAACCAATAAAACCTTTGTTCAATTGATAGCTTACAAAGCTCAATAAAATATTTGATATCTTTTACTGAAGCATCTGAGTTTGCAGTTATATCTAAAGATGTTTTTATTAATGTAAATAGCAGATTATTGTACTCATAATCAGGAAAAATTTTTGAAATATCTTCAACCAATTCCAAAGATTCAAAAAATCTTTCACTTGCAGAAAGAATATTAGCTTTAAGAGTCAATGCACGATTATCATTTTTCTCCCGATTAGAAAGATAAAAGTTGCAATCAATTAATGCTCCATCATAAATACTCAGACGATAAAGAATAAAAGCTCTTTCAAGTCTTATCTCTGGTGAATTGGAAGAAAGTTCGACAGCGTAATTTATAGTATCAAGTGCAAGAAAAGGATTTAAATTTTCCAGAAGAGAAATTGCAAATAAAGTTTGTGCATTAGGATTTTCAGGAAATGATTCAACTAATTTTTTGGAAGTTATTAAAGCAAGTTTATGTCTTTTAAGCTGAAGGTGTTCAGTAACTTCTTTTTCGATTTCAGAATAATTATTGGTCATTGAAAAAAAATCCAAATCAATTGTTCTGAATATAAGAAAAATCATTGATTGACATAAAAATAAAAAAAGGCGAGGAATTTACTCCTCGCCTTGTCCAACCAACCAACAATAAAAGAGCTATTAATAATCCATTCCGCCCATACCACCGTGTGGCATAGCAGGAGCTGGTTCTTTTTCTTTCTTCTCGAAAACAACAGCTTCTGTTGTAATGAGAAGAGAAGATACTGAAGCTGCATTTTCTAATGCAGTTCTGGTTACCTTAGTAGGATCTATTACTCCGGCTTTGATAAGGTTTTCGAATTGTTCTGTAGCAGCGTTAAATCCAAAATCATCTTTTCCTTCTTTAACTTTCTGCAGAACTACTGAACCTTCAAGACCAGCATTGTTTACTATTTGTCTTAATGGTTCTTCAAGAGCTTTCTGAACAATTCTTATTCCTGTTGTCTGATCTTCATTCTGACCTTCAAGTTTGTCAAGAACAGGAATTGCGCGAACTAATGCAACACCACCACCAGCAACAATTCCTTCTTCAACTGCGGCTCTGGTAGCGTGTAAAGCATCTTCAACACGTGCTTTCTTTTCTTTCATTTCAACTTCAGTTGAAGCACCGATTTTTAATACAGCAACACCACCTGAAAGTTTGGCTAATCTTTCCTGAAGTTTTTCTTTGTCGTAATCTGAGGTAGTCTTTTCGATCTGAGCCTTAATCTCATTAATTCTCTTTTTAATCTCTTCAGGTTTGCCAGAACCCTCAACAATTGTTGTATTGTCTTTATCAACAACAACTTTCTTAGCTGTTCCGAGATATGAAACTGTTGCATTCTCGAGTTTGAATCCTCTCTCTTCAGAAATTACAGTACCGTTTGTGAGCACTGCAATATCTTCGAGCATAGCTTTTCTTCTGTCACCAAATCCAGGAGCTTTAACAGCACATACTTTTAGTGTACCACGAATCTTATTAACAACAAGTGTAGCTAATGCTTCGCCTTCAACTTCTTCAGCAATAATCAATAAAGCACGACCTTGCTGAGCAACTTTTTCCAAAATTGGCAGAAGGTCTTTCATTGATGAGATTTTTTTGTCGTGGATTAAAATGTATGGATCTTCAAGTACAGCTTCCATTGATTCAGCATCAGTAACAAAATACGGTGAAAGATATCCACGATCGAACTGCATACCTTCAACCACTTCCAGAGAAGTTTCAGTTCCTTTAGCTTCTTCGACGGTAATTACGCCATCTTTACCAACCTTTTCCATTGCATCGGCAATTAAATCACCAATTGATTTATCATTATTAGCCGAGATTGAACCTACCTGCGCAATTTCGTTTCTACCCTCAACATCTTTACTGATTGATTTGAGATATTCAACAACTTTAGTTACTGCAAAGTCGATTCCTCTCTTCAGATCCATAGGATTTGCACCAGCAGTAACATTTTTCAAACCTTCTCTGAAAATTGCCTGAGCTAAAACAGTTGCAGTTGTTGTTCCATCACCAGCTACATCGCTTGTTTTGCTGGCAACTTCACGAACCATCTGAGCTCCCATATTTTCAACAGGATCTTCGAGTTCAATTTCTTTTGCAACAGTAACACCATCTTTTGTTACAGTAGGTGCACCGAATTTTTTCTCAATAATTACATTACGACCTTTTGGTCCTAATGTAACTTTAACAGCATCAGCAAGTTTATCAACGCCGCTTTTTAATCCGGCACGAGCTTCAGTGTTATATACTATTAGTTTTGCCATAATCTTTACCTCTTATTTTTTCTTATTTATTAATAATTCCGAAAATATCACTTTCACGCATAATGAGATATTCCTCGCCATCAATTGTTACTTCTGTACCGCTGTATTTACCATAAAGCACTCTATCGCCAACTTTAACTTCTGGTTTAATCAATTTTCCATCGTCGCTTGTTTTACCAGGACCAACAGCTACAACAGTTCCTTCAATTGGTTTTTCTTTTGCAGTATCTGGTAGTATAATTCCACCAGCAGTTTTCTCTTCTGCCTCTGCTGGTTTTACAACTACTCGGTCGGCTAAAGGTTTAATTTTAAAATCTGCCATTTTTAACTCCTTTATTTTTTAATGATTGTGATTAGCACTCTTAAAAAGCGAGTGCTAAAATATGCTATTCGATGGATTTTGTCAAATCTTTAGCTCCCAAAAGTTGTGATTTTCTTCAAAATTTGGATATTTTAACGAAAGAAATAAAAATTTGATGATAATTCATAAAGTGCTAAAGAAAGAATTAAAATTCCTTTTTGACACAATTAAACAACTCGATAGAAAAATTGTCACTATTTTTCTTTCTGTTGCAGTACTTCAAACAATTAGCTGGTATTTCACTTCACGAAGATTTTTCAGGGAAAACTTATTTGATTTTGTAGCTAAGTATAATGATCCATTTCTAATTGAATATTTATATTGGTTTGTTGGCGACTTCATAACCTTTGTTCTGCCTACGGCTCTGTTAATTAAATTCTTTTTTAAGGAGTCTATATCTG